>CAIXUF010000086.1 GCA_903922535.1 Candidatus Hydrogenedentota bacterium | reverse complement strand
CGTAGTACACCTGCGCCACCGTTGGTATGCCCATGCCCGTCACCGTCTGGCCGTTGAATGTGTCACCGTCGGTCAGCAGGTAGGTCAGCTTGTTGATCACGCCGCTGTTGCTGTGCACGCCCCCGTAGTCCGCCAGCGAATAGGGATTGCGCAGATACGGGCTGTGAAGCCGGTCCGGGTCGCCGAACACGGTGGGATCTTTCATGTAGCGGATGGCGTTGGGCGGAATGCCGGAATTGGCGGGGACATTCGCCAGCGCGATCTTGTCGTCTTCGCCGATGTACCAGCGAACCGCCGGCGTGTCGTTGCCCAGTCCGTCGGTCAGGTCGACAAACTCGCCGCCCCAGTCCGAATAGGCCTCGCTCAGCGCGCCGGCAAAGCTCTCGTAAATGAAACCCACCTCCGTGGCGGTGACGCCGTGGGTCATTTCATGGGCGGTCACGTCGTCGGTGATGAGCAGGTCGTCAAACAGCATTTCCGCGCCGTCCCAGTACGCGTTGAGCAGCGGCATGTGCACATAGCCCTTCATCACCCCGCCCTTGCCGTCCCAACTGTCACGGCCGAAACTGGTGTAGTACCAGTCGTAGGTGGCCCCAAGATAGTCATACGCATTGTCCACGGACTCGTCGCCCGTGGCCTTGTCGCCTTCCTTGCGCGCCAGCGTTGCAAGTATCAGGTCCGTCTGGTTCTTGGTGTCATAGATGTTGCGCGACTTGGCGTCGGGGCGCAGCGGGTAGTGGAAGGCGAACGCGCCTGAATGGGCGTTCACGAAGACGGCCGTCTCCGGCTGCCGCACGTCGATCGGCCGCACTTCCACGCGCCAGACAAGCTGCGGCTCGCCGACCCGGTGAAACACTTCGGGGGCGAAGATCATGGGTGTCGCGTCGGACGCGGTGAAATCGCGCTCATCACGGCCCTGCATGGCGGCCTCAAGGCGCACGGCCATGGCGGGGGCCTGGTCCGCCGCTACGGTCGGATTGGTCGCAACCGTGCCCGAATCGAGCACGCCGGTGTCTTTGGCAAGCTCGTTCATGACATTGCGCACGCTGCCGTCATCGTTCACCTGGACCACCATCTCGGCGCCCAGCACGGACAGGCCGGCGTAGGTCTGCTCAAGGTGGACGAAGGCATTGGCGTTGCGGCGCACCGTGCGTTCGCAAAAGTCTGTCCTCGGGCTGAGAATGCCGAACGCGCCCGGATAGTCGTTGGCAAAATTGCGCGCAATGCCTTCGGGGCCGAGCGACTTGTCCGCGGGCTGCCGCGCGATGAACCGGCCGTTGGGCGGCGCGCCGAGGAAGTGGATAAACCCGCCGTCGTCGGTGATCAGCACGGACTTTTCCGTGGCGCCGGGTGCCTGGAGTGTGTGGAAAACCTTGTTCAGATCTTCCTTAATCACCTGCGGCTGCGCCATTGCCGGCATTGCCGCCAACAGCGTCAGGGCGGCGCACACCACCGACCATCCCATCCGTCCGTGTCCACCGCCCGCCAGAACCTGCTGCGCGCGCATACGCAATCTCCTTTGCCGGAACCGTCCACGCGGTTCCAGAATACCGCAAACCTGCTGCCCGTGTGAGATCCCTCAACCGCCGCGCATTCATGGTTGACGCGCGACCGTGCAGCACAGGATATTTCTTGTCAAATCAAATCTGTTCCGTCAGGCCGATATCGCGCCATCAGGCGCATTCGGCGCGGCATCATACATGCACCCCGGCCAAGACCTGCCATCCCCGCCGCTATCAGGCAGATACAGACAGAAATCCCGTCCAGTCCGCATGCTTATGCATCGTATCTGTTATAGACGACACCCCTTCATAATGTCAAGAGAAAACTTGCAACGGACGACGGGCAAACAGAGAATACTATGCATAATGCGCAGGTGTGCGCGGGGAAAGCTACCGGCCGTAACCCAGGCTGTGCAACGCCTCAACATCTTCCGGGTCAAGCGCGGCATTGGCGGATGGCGCAAGGGGATGATGGTTTTTGGTCCAGGTGACGATCGCCTCCGAGAGCGCCGCAACCCGGCCGGTCTCACTGTTGGCAAGGTTGTGTTCCTCCTTGGGGTCGTCAGGCAGAAGATAAAGCTCCGCATGACGGCTTCCAGGAAGGATGAGTTTCCAGCCTTCCCCGACAACGCCCCGGTGGCTTGGTCCGGAGCCTGCCAGTATCTGCCGCAATCCCGGCACATGCGGAACCGCGCCGCCATAAGTCTCGACGAAGCGCAAACGGTCGGCGCCGGGCGGATTCCGCAGCAGATCGTATCCGCACATGCCGGGCGCGGTGGCCACGCCGGCCAGTCCCAGCAGGGTTGGCGCGATGTCCATGCCCTGGACCGGCACTCTGGTCCGTCCCGGCGCAACGCCGGGAGCGCGCAGGACAAGCGGCACCCTCAGATTGTCCTGATAGATGCGGCGTCCGTGGCCGAGATAGTTGTGCTCAAACAGGCTTTCGCCGTGGTCGGCGGTGAAGACGACAATGGTGTCGCGGGGAAGCGCGTCCAGCAGGCGTCCCAACTCATGGTCCATGAAGGCCACCTCGGACGCATAGCGGGCGCGCACCCAATCGCGCTGGTTCAGCGCGCTTTGGGGCTTTCCCCAGGGATCAAAGCGGCGGTGCATCCGGTACGGGGCATGGGGATCGACATAGTGAATCCAGCCGAAGAAGGGCTTGTCCGCAGGACAGTCCCGCAGGAGCCGCAGCGCGGCGTCGGTCACCTCGTCGGCGGGGCGTTCCGGGCTCATCACCCCCCAGCGCCGGTGATGGAAATCCTGGTCATACACCTCAAAGCCCCGGTCAAGCCCGCACAGTCTGGCTTTCAGGGTCCAGGTGCTTTGCACGCAGAAAGTGTGCCAACCGGCCCCGCGCAGCAGTTCGGCGATCGTGGGAATGCCCGGCGCGACAGGCAGCCCGTTGCGGGTGGCGCCGGTCATCCGGGGCGGCAGGGAGGTCATCATGGCCGCGAAGGAGGGGCCTGTCAGGGGTTCGTTGCACAGGCAGTCGTCAAACACGAGTGCCCCGGAGGCAAGTTTGTCCAGCGAGGGGGATGCGCCCGGATGCGCACCGTAGCAGCCCAAGTGGTCGGCGCGCAGCGTGTCGGCGGTGATGAGCAGGACGTTGGGCCGCGACGGCGCGGTATATGCCATGCCGGCGGTGAGGACCAGAGCCAGCAGGCGCATCATGTCACTGCGTCTTTAGTATCCGGATGGGCACGGCTGCCTGCAGCGGGTTGACAATGCGGTTGCGGTCGCGCACGGACACCGGCTTGCCGTTGACGTCAAGGGCGGTGATTTCGAGAACATACTGCCCCGGCGGCGACTGGAACGGCACATCAACGGCCATGCTCCACACGCCGTCGCCCGCCTTCTCGTCGGGCGCGACGCCCGAGTCGTTGAGCTTGAACGTGATGCGCGGATCCTCGACGACGACGCCCTCGACGCGGTGCACCACCTTGTTGCGATCCTTCAGATCGACCGTGATCACCGCGCTGTCGCCCGGCTTGAGTTCGGACGGGGTGATTACCGCCTTGCGGATCTCCGGCTGTCCGGAAAGTGTGTTGCAGCCGGCCATGACGGCCAGGCATGCGGCCAGGGCCGCCCATGTTACCATGCGTTTCATCGTGTCTTGCTCCCTCCCGTCCGGCGCTGCCGCCGACGGGGGTTTAATCCGGACTCCAACACCTGGAACCCAAGCATCTCAGCCTATCGCACCGGCGGACAACCTGTCAACCTGCCGCATCCGGCCCGCCCGTTTCGCAGCGGCTTGCCACATCTTTCATCCGCGCCGCAATGTGCCCTTTTGCAAGCGCTTCATCCGCCAAAACGGGATCCAAATCCCGCACCCGTGCAAAAGCCTCCGCCGCCTCGCGTTCCCGTCCCGGGACCGCAAACGCATAAAAGAGCGCCAAATTCAGCTGGGACTGGGCCCGGGAAGGCTCCAAATCCACCGACAGCCTCAATTCCCGCTCGGCCTCTTCCAGCCTGCCGAGATGGCTCAGCGCGGTCCCGAGTGCCTCGTGAAAATTGGGTGCGGCCGGCCATATGCGCAGGCATTTCTTGAATGCCGCCGTGGCGGCGGCGGCGTTTCCGCCTGCCAGCGCCTCGTGTCCCGCAGTCCACCAGTGCTTGAGCTGGTGCATGCGAAACCGCTTCCAGGCCAGCATAATCCCCATGTAAACGCCGCCCAGCAGCAGAATGAAGACAGCGTCACGGCTCATTTGGGTGTCCCGCGCATGCCCGGCCTAGGCCCGCGCGCGGCGCGTGCCGAGCGCCAGCAGGGCCAGCGCGACAGCCGCCGCCAGCAGGTCGGCCGTCCCCCCGCCGGAAACGCTGCCGGGGCCTTGGCAGCCAAACACCGCCACGGTTTTGGCCGGTTTGGCGGTGCCGCTGCCGGTGACGGTCACGATCTGCGGCCCCGTGTCGCCGCCGGTAAACGTGAGCGTGGCGATGTAGTCGCCGGGGATGGGAGGAATGAACTCGAGGCTGACGCTTGTGGTTTTTCCCGCTTCAAGGGTGTAGTTCGAAGGCGGTATCAGCGTGAAGACACCGGAAGGATCATCAAGTGTCACGGAACCGCTGAGGGGCTGGCTGCCCGTGTTGGACAGGGTAAACACCTGCGTTGCCGCCTGGGTGGCGGGCACAATGCCGAATCCGAAGCGTCCGGCACCGCCGCCGGGCGTGACCGCCAGCCTGGGCGGCTGCGGTGTCTGGAACAGCGCCAGAGCCCCGCCCCGTGCGATATTGGCCGCCAGGAGACCCGCCGTTTCCGGTGCCTCAAGCGTCAAGATTCCGTCGCGCGTCCATGGAGTGGCACCGGCAACGACATTCAGGCCGGAGCTGCCGTCCCCTTCAACGAAGGCGTCACGGCCGTAGAGCGCCGTGGTGTTTCCGGCGCTGGGACGAACACCGTCCCACTGCATTTCGAGCGGCTGGACGTCAAGGCGTCCGGCACTGATCTCGTCAAAGACCTTGCCGCCGTCGGTCGAAACAATCAGATGGGCCTCCCAGAAGCCCGCACCGGGCACGATCGTGCCCGGCCGGCCACCGGCGGACGGGGCGTTTTCAGGCGCGTACAGGGTGCTCTCATCGCAGGCGGTGGCGAGCATGAGCATGGCGTGCTCATTGAAAAGGATGAGCCCCGCCGGCAGGGTGACAGTCCACAACTGGCTCAGGTTCCCAGGGTTGGGCATGTACACGGTTGTCGGCACTGTGGAGGCCTTCAGTGCCGTCACGAGCACAAGCCGCGCGCACGAATTGGTCTGATAGGTGCCGTGCCACTCGTCGCCCGCGGTGGGCAGCGCGAGGAAGGGGTCATCCGGATAGCCGTTCGCGTCGATATCGTCGGCAAAGAGGACCGCAAAGGAAAGGGGCTGGGACTGCTCAATTTCCAGCGTGCCGTCCGTCTCCCCTTCTGCGTCGGTCTCCCCTTCGACGGTGGTCTTCCCTTCTGCGGCGCTTTCACCCTCGGTGCCGCTTCCCACCTCGGCCCTTGCCGAGACGTTGTGGGAGGTGCCCATGGGCAGTTCCGCGATGGTTTGCCAGATGCCGTTGCGCAGCTCGGCGGGATGCTTCCTGCCGTCGAGCACAAAGGACACCGCCGGAACGGTGTCCACGGGCGCGGTGGCGGTCAGGGTCACCTTGGCCGCAAAGAATACCGGCACCGTCGCCATGCTGTGCGGGGCCACCGCATTGCCGCGCGGCGAGAGCAGTGTGACGGATTCCAGGACCGGTGGCAGGGCTTCGCCTTCCCCTTCCCCTTCGCCTTCCCCTTCAGCCTCTCCCTCGCCTTCCCCTTCTCCCTCGCCTTCCCCCTCGCCCTCAACGGTCGCTGCAGCCTTGTCGGTGCCGGAGGATTGAAAGACTGGGGAAGGTGCAGCGGCACCGGTGCCTGCGGGGGCGGTTTGCGCCGCGAGGGCAACTCCCGCCACGACCAGAAGCGCCAATGTCAGCAAACCGGCCAAGACCAGTTCTGCCTGCGGTATACGGTCACGGATTCGCATGATTCCGGTTCCTGTCTTGTTGTTCTACTGGGGTGTGCCCTGACCCATGGGGTCCGGCCACGTGGGAGCCATTGTACCCGGTGTGCCGTCCGGTTGCCACCCGGTATGGTGGCAAAAGGTCTCCAGACACACCATTACACCTGTACTAATGCCCCGTCACCGCCCTAAGTTCCCCATTTTTCCTGCTGAAACCCGGTTGGGGAACATGCTACAATGACCGCGACTGTGAAAATGCGGCGCATATTGATGAAACGGCGCCAGGGTGCCGGTTGGTCCAACGGTCGCATGCTGCGTCCGCCGGGAAAGTCCCCTGCGGAATGAACCCATTGCCATTTAAGGAGTTATGCTGATGTTCTCCGAGGATTCGTTCATACGACGCCACAAGATCCTTACCGGTCTGGCCATCGTGCTCGTTCTCTGCACCCTATGGTTCTTGTCGCTGCGTCGCGGCCCCTATCATAACTATTCTCTGGATATGATGATTCCCGCCGCCGACAAGGCCTTTGAAGCGCCCGGGCCGCTTCAGGTGGGCGTCGCCGTGCGCGACATCACGGCCAACCTGGCGGAATACGACAGTTGGACCGACGGGAATAACAATGCCAAGTACGACAAGATTGAAGACTGCATGAAGCCCTGGCAGAAGCCGCTCATGCGCGCCATCAACAGCAAATTCCATTTCTTCGACACGGAGAAGGCGGCCCAGTCCGGCGACAGCTTCGTGGACAAGAACGGCAACGGGCGCTTTGACGGCTGCTGGATTGCGGGCTTCAGTTCAAACCGTCCGGCGAAGGGGGTCCATGACCCGCAATGGACCCGCGCGGTGGCCGTGCGCAACAACGGCGTGACCGTGGTGATGGTGTCGGTCGATGCGATCGGCCTCTTTAACAATGACATCGTTGCCATACGCAAGATGATCAATCCGGCCCTGAAGATCGACCATTTGGTGGTCTCCTCGACGCACTGCCACGAAGTGCCGGATTCGATGGGCAACTGGTGCGGACCGCTGCCGCAATTCGACTGCGGACCGTATGTGCAGAAGATTCAGCGGCTGACCAAGGAGGCCGTCGAGGAGGCGGTGGCCTCGCTGTCGCCGTGCGACATGTACTGCGCCACGGCCGACGTGCCCAAGGAAGG
>CAIXUF010000085.1 GCA_903922535.1 Candidatus Hydrogenedentota bacterium | reverse complement strand
TTTTGGCAACCCATGCGGTATCCGATTGCCGTCCGCACAGAGCGCTTCTGGAAACAGAGTCAATATCACGAAGATGATCCGGAGAAGAGGAGACCTTCGGTCGCAAGAGTGGCATGGTCCGGAGACCATGCCACAACAGGTGAATTGACATCTTCCGATGTCGGCCCGCACCCGTTGTCAGGCATGCCGACAGATACGCCCTTCCCTTGCATTTCACTCCGTGGTCCGCGACAATATGCCCCGGCCTGAACAACACAACCCCGGGGACTCACATCCGTATGCTGACACCGAAACGCCGATTCCGCGTAACGCGCTTCTTCCTGCGCCTGTCGGTGCCCACCGCCTTTGTCCTGGCGGTGCTGCTGTTTGGGGTCTTCTGCGGCGCCTTCTACATCCAGCTCTTCCACCATTTCTGGCTGTTCCCGAAACAGGCGGCGCTGTGGAAGGAGCGGGCCGCGGAGCGCACGCCCGTGGCGCTGAAGACGCCCTGGAACGAATACCGTGGCGTCATGCACAGCCACTCGGAGGTCTCGCACGACTCGGAGGCAACTGTCCCGGAAATCGCCGCGGCGCTCAAGGCGGCGAACTGCCAGTTCATCTGCATGAGCGACCACTATGTGGACGGCAAGGCGGACTACTCGCTCGGGCAGAAGGGCATGGTGGACGACATTCTGTTCATCCGGGGCTTTGAGATGAATGACGGGCTCATGCCCTGGGGGCTGCCGGACAACACGGTCTTCACCAAGGACCAGCCCTCCGCCGAGGTGGCCAAGAAAGTGCGCGACCTGGGCGGGGTGACGAGCGTTTCCCACGCCGAGGCGTGGCGTCCCTGGGACATTCCGCAACTGGACGCCATGGAAATCTACAACATTCACACGGACCTGATCTTCAAGGGGCTGAGCAGGTATTCGCGCGACGAGGTGGCCAAGGAGTTCCTCATGAACTTCTGGAGCTACGGTGACCAGACGCTGCGGTACATGTCCGACGAAATGGTGGTGATGCTGCTCAAGCAGAAATGGGACCAGCAGAGCCTGCACCGCAAGATCACCGCCATCGCGGCCAATGACATCCACCAGAATGTGGGCCTGCGCGGTGTCTACACCGACCATGACACCTTTCTCCTGCTCGACACGGGCCACAACGATCCCGCGAAGTGCATCAAGGAGTTCAAGCTCAACTTCGCCGGGCGCGTGCTGCTGAGCGCGTGCTTCGGTCCGCTGGCGCCGGGCAAGCAGCTCTTCCGCATCGACTGCGATCCCTACGAGCGTTCCGCGCGTTTTGTCAACACCCACCTGCTCGCGAAGGACCTGACGGAGCGCTCCATCATCGACGCCATCCGCCAGGGCCGCGCCTTTGTCGCGTTCAACATGATTGGCGACGCGGGCGGCTTTGCCTATGTCGCCCAGGGCGGGGACAAGCAGGTGACGATGGGCGAGCGCATCAATCTGACGCCCGACCTGAAACTGCGCGCCGAGTCTCCGCTGTCCTGCAAGTTCACGCTCGTGCGCAACGGCGAAACCGTCACCACGCAGGAGGGCAAAACCTTTGAGTTCGCCGTGAAGGACCCCGGCAAGTACCGCGTCGAGGCGGCACTGAAGGCCGTGGGCGCGTTGAGTCCCTATCTTGCCTGGGATTCCTGGGTCATCACCAACCCCATCGAGGTTGCCGCACCTTCGGCCGCCCCGGCTTCAGCGCCAGGCGCCGCCAGTCCGCAAAGCCCCCCCGGCGCACCCGCGGGTGCCGCTTCCCCGGTGACAATGCCGACGGTGTGGAATCCTTCGGGTAAGACTGCTGCGCCGACTGCTGCTCCTCCTCCGGCACCTCTGCCCACAGCGCCGAGTCCTCCGACCCCGCCTGCCCCGGCGGCGGAAGCCACGCCAGTGGCACCGCCGTCAAGCGCGGCACCGCCGCCAAACCCGCCTGCAACGTCAGCGGAGGCTACTTCCCCGCAACAGTAACCAACTCCGGCCGGTACTCGAAGTGCATGGTGTCGTAATGCCGCCACTTGCCGCCCCAAATGAATCCGTGCCTTTCGAAGATGGTCACGATTCGTCCCAGCCGTTCGTCGTTTGGCACAGTTTGTGGATAGACTGGCGCATCGGGCGCGCCCTTCGCGTCCCAGCGCCAATAGCGGTACACCGATGCGGGCAACTGAAAGTCTATCGCAATGCCGTAACCGTGCGGGCTGCGCCGTTCCTCCCCCGCCACGGTCCGCCAGGAGAAGGTGCCAATGGGCTTGGCGACGTAGCCTTTCACATCGTCCGGAAGCGCGTTGACCTCCTCTCCAACTTGCCGCAACGCCCTTGCGGCGTCGTTTGCGGACGTGAAACGCAGCTTCTTGGACCTGCCTGCGGCGGGCCATGCAACGTCCACCAGTGAACGCTCCACCGCCGCCGCTGAATCGCCGTACATTTTGCGGAACAGTGCCTCGCAGCGAACCCGTCCCGGGTCCTCGTTTGCATCCGGCGCATGCATCGGCCAGCCGGCGGGGTAGGGGAGAGACATCTGGTCTTTGGGACTGGCCTGTTTCAGCATCTCGTCGGCGTTGGTCTTGACAACCCCGTCGTCATAGGCCGTTTCCGTTCCGTCTTTCCAACGCAGTACGTTCGGCTTGTCCGTGGCTGAGAACTGTTGGGGGTAGGCGCCTGCCAGCCGGTGCAGACCGTCATCGTCCGCTGCCGCAATGCCTGCCCATGCAAGGACGCTCACGGAAAAGGCCGTTATGCCGGAGCGGATCATCTGCGGGCCGCAATCACCGGTGCAGCAGCCGCCCGACCGGCGGCGTGCTCACCGTGATGGCGCTTTCGGGGCACAGTTCCTGGCAGCAATAGCAGCGGATGCAAAGGCCGTAGTCGTAGGTGGGCGGCGTGGCTCTCCCGGCGGCGCGAAAGTCCACCGCCTTGGGCGTTGACGGACACACCCGCACACAGGTGCCGCACCGCGTGCACAATGACGCGTTGATCACCGGCCTCGGCGTCACCAGATTCTTCACGATCCGTGCGGCCAGGCTGTTCATGGTGCCCGTGGTGGACCCGGATTTCCGGTTCACGTCGAAGTCGGCCACCACAAACGATTCCAGCGGATCACCCACCAGGGTCATTCCGGAGCATGTGCCCAGCCCCATCTTCTCGCCCCAGGTATTCGTGGGCACCAGCGCCGGATCGAGGTTGATTATTTTGCAGGCTGCCGTGTCCAGCGCGACCGGATCGTCGGACAGTAGCAGCGCCGACACCTGCCGCGGCTTTCCGCTGCGCGGGCCGTTGCCCTCCATCGCCACAACCGCGTCCATGATGAACAGCCGCGGCCGGAGAAAGCGGTTCAAATCCACCAGCATCTGCGCGAAGCGGTCCATGTCCGACATGCGCGCGTGAAATTCACCCTTGAGCAGGCCCGGGATGCAGCCGAACTGGTTCTTGACGGCCCCGGTGAAGCGCGTCAGTTGATGGGCCTTCATCTTGGGCAGGGAAACCAGCCCGTCACATTCCAGCACGCCCTTGGCAATGTTGAACTGCCGTATGAGCCTGCCCTCTGGAAAGGACACCGTCTCGCCGGCCGTGAAACCGGCCATGGGGATGCCCAGTTCCCCGGCGGCCTGCAGCAACCCCGCGCGGCGGGCCACCGCATCGGGGCGTCCAAACCCCGGCGAATCGCCGTAGGATACATGCGTTCCGGCCGCCCCGAGCTGCCGCGCCACCGCCTTCAAGACGGCGGGATGGGTGGTGACGACCTTGTCCGGCTCGGCGCCGGCGAGCAGGTTCACCTTGAGCAGGATGCGTTCCCCGGCGCGCACAAAACGGCCCGCGCCGCCCAACAGTGCCAGACCCCTGCCGACGGCGTCGAAAACCCGGCCCTCATCGTAGTCCGGGCATCGAACCAGTGCGACCGTTCCGGTCGCCTCCGCACGCTGCTCATCCATGGGCTTCATCCAGTTTCTCCGTATGCTTCCGCGCCCCGTTTGCCGGGGCGGGTGTCTGCTGCCGCGTGATAATATGCGGACGCGGGTATCCTTTCAAGTTCCATTTGCCGACACGTCGCCTGTAACCGGATTCCAGATTGCGGTGGTACAATTGAACGGCGTGGGAAGACTGGATGCGGTGGCAGACCGTGCCGGGTTAAGAAACGCAAAAGGAGGAGCGAGGCATGGGCCGGTGTAAGGGTGCAAGCGCCGTTCTGGCGCTGTTCATGGGGTTGGCCTGTCTGGTTCCGGCGCATGCCGCGACAAAGCAAAACGTCGTGTTTGTACTCATCGACGCATTGCGTGCGGACCGCATCGAAGGCGTTCGCAACGGCGTTCCCCTGATGCCCTATCTGAACGGCCTGTCCGCGGTGCGTTTCCGAAACGCGACCACGCCCGCATCGTGGACCCTTCCCGCAATGACTTCCCTGTTCACCTCGCAGTATGTCGACACGCATGGCGTGTTTGCCGCGGGCTCGTCGCTTCCCGCGAACATCCAGACCATGGCCGCCTGGTTCAAAGAGGCGGGCTACACCACCATCGGCATCCAGACCAACGGCAACCTTCCCGCCCAAAGGGGGTTTGACCAGGGGTTTGATCAGTACGACGCCATCATCGACAACGCGGACGAAGTGGTGACCGCGCGCGCGTTGGCCGTCACAAAGTCCATCACCCAGCCTTTCTTCCTCTATACCCACTATCTCGACCCGCACATACCTTACTCCCCGCCTATGAGTTACCGCACCCAGCTCGGATATCCCAACCCCGCGCTTCCACCCGCGGAACTGCCCTACGTGGAGAGTTTCCTTGCCAGTCCCCTCTCTTATTTCTGGGACCACCTCAACTATGTCATGGGCGTGAACCCGGTTCCCAAGTATCCCGACCTTTCCGCCGCGGGCAAGGACTCGGTGCGCGCACTGTATGACGGCGAGGTGCGCTATGCCGACGATCAGGTGCGCATCATGCTGGAGGACCTTCTCTCCCGCTTCAAGGACACCATTGTCGTCATTCTCGCCGATCACGGCGACCATTTTTGGGAACACAATTTCCTCGGCCACGAGGTCACGCTCTACGAGCCGCTCATGCACGTGCCGTTCCTTGTCAAGGCGCCGGGACTGGCCCCGGCCAGCGTGGATGATCTGGTGGACACGGTGGACCTGCTGCCCACGCTCGCGGACCTGCTTGGATTGCCCGCAAACCCGGCATGGCAGGGGCGCAGTGTTTTTGCGGCGCACGATCCGCAGGGGCCGGTGTTCTCCTGCGCAAAGGCCGGGAAAGACTTCAAGCTGGACCTCGAGATGGTCCGGCGCGGCTCCACGAAACTGATTTGCAACCGGAGAACGGGCGCGCTGGAACTCTACAATCTTGCCGCAGACCCCGGCGAGACGGTGAATCTTGCCCCGCAGCAGCCCGCCCAACTGGAACAGATGCAGACCCTGCTCAATCTCCATCTCCTTCAGAACGCCCGACAGAACGGCGCCGACGACATGCTCTGGGCCGAACCTGCCGGCTCCCTCGAAGAGGGCATGTCCATCCACCTCGTGGCGCCGGAGGGGACCGGCCATGTCTGGTTCAGAAACGGCCAGCCCGTCCACGAAGATCCACCGCACATTACGGGCACCGGCACACAATCATTGTCCATAGGCCCGCTTGCGACGGCGGACTCCGGCGACTACGAATGCATGTACAGTGATGCCGCCCAGAACCTCCGCATTACCGAACCCTACAATGTCGACGTGCTTCCGGTCGGCAGTGTGCCGGTCTTCGATGTGGGAACGGCGGCGGTGATGATGGTATTCTTTGCGGGACTCGGCTGCCTGATGCTGCGCGGACGCGGCGCGAAAAACAGGGGCTGACGCAGGCGGAGCGAAGCGGAGGCGTGTCTGTCTCTGCTCTTTCGCGTCTTCGACAAGACACAATCAGCTTGGATCAACAGGTCAAAAGGAAGACACCATGCGCGCGAACGGGCTGCTTATTCTGGCAATGACGGGGCTTATGGCCGCTCCACTGGCAACGGCCGGGGAAAAGGCGGCCGCGCCGGAAGTCTCCTTCCGCACGCACCACATCGGGACCTACCGGGGCGAGGCCTGCGGTGTCGGCGATTTTAACAATGACGGCAAGCTGGACATCGTGGCGCTGCCGTTCCTCTATCTCGCGCCCGACTTCAAACCGGTCAAGATCTGCGACATCGAGGGAGAGGTCGACGGGGAAGGCAAGGGATACCGCTGGGATTTCATGAACGCCCCGCTCGACGTGGACGGCGACGGGCTGCTCGACGTGGTCACCGCCTCCTGGTTTGGCAAGAAAGCCGAATGGCTCAAGAATCCCGGACCGGCCGGCGGCACCTGGACCCGCGCGCTGGTTGAGGAGAACGGCAACTACGAGTGCGGCGAGATGTGGGACGTGGACGGCGACGGCAAGGCGCTTGAGATACTGCCCGCCGTGACCGGCACCTGCTGGTATGAGGCGGGCACCCTGCCCGACGGGAAACGAGGCGTCATCAAGCACGTCATCTCCACCAAGACCATGGCCTGGGGCGTGGGCTGCGGAGATGTCAACGGCGATGGGCACCCCGACGTGCTCCGGCCCGATGCATGGTTCGAGGCGCCCGCGGACCCGCGCAACGGCGAATGGAAGGAGCACCCCTGGGCGCTCGGCGGAAAGATCGAAGGCAAGGTGGACCATACCGCGCCCATTCTCGTGTACGATGTCAACAAGGACGGGCTCCCCGACATCGTTACCAGCATCGCCCATGACTATGGCATCTTCTGGTACGAGCAGGGAAAGAAAGACGGCGAAACCACCTGGACACGCCACCTGATCGACGACTCATGGTCCCAGCCGCACAGCCTTGCGCTGGCTGACCTGGATGGGGACGGCGTTCCGGAGTTGATTGCCGGCAAGCGCTTTATGGCCCACAACGGCGGCGACCCCGGCGAATTTGAGCCTCTCGGCGTCTACTGGTACAAATTAACGCCCGGCCCCAATCCCACGTGGACCAAGCATGTCATTTCCTACAACGAGGGCATCGGGTCCGGTCTAAACTTGGTGGCGACTGACCTGGACGGTGACGGCGACGTGGACATCATAGTGACCGGCAAGTGGGGCGGTCCGGTCTGGTTTGAGAACTTGCGGAAATAGGCATCGTCTGAGGACGGCGCTTGCGCGCGCAGACCCGCAAGAATCATCCCGGGAGTCCTTGACAGCCCGGACAGGATTCCTGCATGAGACCGCAGGCGTGCGCAGACACCTCAATACTGTTCTCCCGCCCTCTGTGGTGCATATCCCTAAAGCAGAAGGACTTGTGGGTGTGCCAGCATAAGAATCATCGAAAAGATCGATGAGGTTGCCACTGTACGGAATGAGACAGAGAACGGGTTATGGAACC
>CAIXUF010000084.1 GCA_903922535.1 Candidatus Hydrogenedentota bacterium | reverse complement strand
GTGTGCGAATTGCCGACATCCACCACCAGCAGCATGTTGGGTTCCCGTTTGCGGTTGGCTGAGACCCGCGGCGCAGCGCAGGCTCAGACGTTCTCAATCAGCAGGGTCAGGTCGATTGCGGGCGCCGAATGGGTCAGGGCGCCGACGGACACGAACTGCACGCCCGTCTCCGCCATGCCGCGCACCCGCTCCAGCGAGGCGTTGCCGCTGGCCTCCAGGACAATCCTGCGCCCCTTGGCGCGGCGGACGGCCTCGGCCATCGTCGCATTGTCCATGTTGTCCAGCATGATCACATCGGCTTCCGCCGCGAGCGCCTGGTCAAACTCGTCCAAGTCGCGCACCTCGACCTCCACCTTCATGAGATGATGAACGTAGGCCCGGACGCGGCGCACTGCCTCGGCGATGCCGCCGGCGGCCATGACATGGTTTTCCTTGATCAGCACGCCGTCGAACAGGGCATAACGGTGCGTGGCGCCGCCCCCGTGCACCAGGGCCGCCTTTTCCAGCGGGCGCAGCAGCGGCGTTGTCTTGCGCGTGCCGCAGATCCGGCAGTCCAGCCCCTGAAGCTCGTCCGCGAAACGGCGCGTGAGCGTGGCCACGCCGGACAGGTGCTGCAGGAAGTTCATGGCGGTCCGCTCGGCGGTCAGCACGAACCGCGTCCTGCCCGTGAAGGAGGCAATTTGGTCGCCCTTGGCGAAGCTTGCGCCGTCTTGCAGACCGCTCCAGTCGGCGATTTCGGCCTCCATGAGATCAAAAGTCATGCGAAACGGGATCATGCCGCTGAGGACACCCGCCTGCTTTGCATATAACCGTGCCCGGCAGCGCAGTCCTGAATCGACCATGCTGTTCGTTGTAACGTCTTCCTGGCCAACGTCTTCCAACAGGGCGGCGGCGACCAGGTTCTCTATTGACTTTTGCATAATGCGGTAATCCGCCTCTCAATCGGGGAATGGTAGCACAGGATGGGGGTTCTTCTCGACCCGCCGCACTCGCGCGACGCGGCATCATGGCAAAAGCGCGGCATCTTCGCGTACAGTTTAGACATGAGAGACTCGGAGGCTACATGATACGCGCTTATATTGACAACGCCATGCGGCACGCTCACTACGAGATCATCGAGCAGGAGGGAACGCCATACTACGGAGAGATTCCCAGCCTGCCGGGGCTTATGGCCACCGGGGAAACCCTCGAACAGTGCCGGGAGAACCTCGAAGACGCCCTCGACCAGTGGATTGCACTCGGTCTGCAACTGGGACACCAAGTGCCTTCTATCGACGGTATCCAGTTACAGCAAATGCGGGTCGGTGCCTGATGCCCAATTCCAGAATGGGCGCTACTTCGCCGGGCGCAGCGGGCCACTGTCGAGTGCGGTGATGAAGCGGTCTGCCGAGGCGGACAGGACCGCGCAGCGGCCCCCCGCGATGGGCAGTGTGGTGATGCCGCGGATGGCACCGACGGCGCGGTTGTCGCGCCAGCGCACGGTGCCGCCGGCGTTGATGCAGACGAGTTCGCCGCTGTCCGTGCCCGCAACCACCATCTCGCCGCCGGGCGACGTTGCCATGCGGCGGACGTTCAAGAACGGCAGGGACCACAACGGCGTATCGTTCCGGCCAAAGGCGTACACACCTGCGGCGTTCGCCCCGATCACGCCGACCGCCGTGGATTTCGCGTCGTCCGGCACCAGCGGGCCTGCCAGCGCTGTGACAGGCAGGTTGCCCGGCATCCTCCATGTGCGTTTTGAACCGCCCTTCGCGGCGTCAAGTTCCACAATGGCGCCGCTTTCAAGTCCCACGCGCCAGGTCTGCACTTCGGCTGCGCTGTGTTCGGACACGGGACCCTGTGTCACGGCGGCGGGCAGATCGATGCGCCAGAGTTCGCCGCCTGCGGCGTCGAATCCCGCCGCGGCCCAGCGGGCCGGGCCACCGGGTTTGCCCCCGCGCACACCAGCCAAGCATATGTTTCCGAACGTACCGCGCGGTCCTGACAGACGGCCGATGCGGCCGTCCCTCAGGCCCGTCTTGACGCGCCACACTTCCGTGCCCACCTGGGCCAGCCGCACGAGGGTTCCGTCACGAAGCAATGCCAGCACGGTCTCGGATTCTTCCGGAAGGAAGGTGTGCGCCCGCAGTGCGTCGGCAACGGGGGCACCATCCAGTGAGCCCTCCATGCGCAGGCCGCCGTCGCCGTCGAGAAACCACAGACGGCCCTTCTCGTCGCCGACCACGGCTACCGCGCCCACCGCCGTGGACAGCGCCACCGGTCCCTGGCGCAGATCCCCTTTCAGCCGCTGTTTCCAGAGCAGATCGCCGCGCAGTTCGTTGCAGCCCACATCGCCCTTCGGGCTGGCCCAGAACACCCGCGTCGTGTCGGTCTTCATGTCGCGCACCGTTGCGGGGGCGCCGTTGGGCACACCGTCCGCCGCGCCGCGCCACACGCATGCGGGCGGCACGGGCAAATCGAAGGAACGCGTGATTGGCGGCAGGTCGGGTGCCTCGAAGCTGAGGTTGAACCGGTACGTTTCGCCCAGGTGCGACGTGCCCTGCAGCGTGCGGTCGAAGGCCGCCTTTTCGCCCGTCACCAGCGCCAGGGGAAACAGGGCCGCTCCGACGGAGTGCGACTCGGGCGGCAGCAGACGCAGATTGCCCCGCAGTGCGGCGGGGGAGGCGTTGCGCATCCCGAAGCGCGCCACCGTGCGGCCCGGGCCCGGGGCGAGCGGCGTGTCCGCGCGCAGCCACATGGAGGCGGGCAGCGCATATTCGCCCAGCGGCAGTCCGCCAATCAGCACCGGCGCATCCGTTGCGGGAACGATTGCCGCGCCGTCCTTGGGCATGATGTAGTCCTTTTGATCCGTGTCGAGCCGGGTGACCGGGATCAGCGCCTGCCGGGTCTCGATGCGGAAGGGTTCGCGCAGGCCGCTCCAGGCAACCACCATCGCGCCCTCCTTGTCGACGAGCACATCGGCGGCGCTGTTCTGGAAGGACAACTGCCCTGCACGCCATGCGCCGTCAAAGGGGTCGGTGAACACGAATGCCTCCAACGCGGCGGGGGGCGGCGGCATATGGCGGACCCTTGCGGCCCCGCCCTGATGCAGTTCGGCGAACTGTTCCACCTCTTCGGCCGGAACGGACCACCAGCCGCCGTTGGGGGCGTTCACGCAGACAAAATCATTGGACCGCATGCGTGCCATATCGCGCAGCAGGCGGAAGCGCTCCACGGGATAGCGAAGTGGCGGTGCCGCAGGCAGCACGTTTTCGGGATTCGGGGGAGAAGAAGCCGGCGGGGGCGCTCCCAGTGAAGAGCCCTGTGCATCCACCGGGTCCAGGCAAAGCACGATGCCGCCGCTGCGTTCCCAACGGACGCGGTTGTCCTTGTCGAGCCGATCCCACACGCGGCGGTTTGCCCGGTCAGCGGCGGCGGCCAGGGCGGCCGGTTCGGTGAGTGTCGCAGTGTCGCGCAGCACAAGCCGGAGCCGCAGTTCGGCCGCGCTGCCGAGGGCCTCCACCGCACCCTCGAAAAAGGCGAACCACAAGGGCCCGGCCTGATCAAGGGAATCGGCAAGCAGCAGGATGTCCCCCCTGGGACAGGCCCGGATGAACGCCCGCAGTGAGCGCACCGCAAAGCGCCGCGCGCCACCGCACAGTTCCTCATCCGTCTGTCCGGGGCGATAGCCGCCCCAGCGAAAGTCATAGAATGGACTGCCGCACCGCGTGTCCAGCGCCAGACCGCGCAGGCCGGCCAGCGCGCAGAACTCACCGGCCAGCGCAAAACGATTGCGCGCCCGCGTCCCTTCGGTGCCGTCGGTAAACCATGCGGATTCCGGCGCCAGCGCCATCTGCAGGAAATTCGCGTCGATGCCACCGTCTGTCAGCCGTCGGCGGGCGGCGGTGATTTCCTGCGCCAGCGCCTCCCACTGCGGTGGATGGGACACCTCGGGTTGCGTTGGCGTGACCGCCGCGGCGGCGGGTGGAATTTCCCCGGGAAAGGCTGCAAGGTCGTCCAAAATGCCCTGAAAAAGAAATCCAGACACGCCGCGCCGCTTCCATTCGTCGGCATGGTTTGCGGCCCACGTGGCGTTGATGGGCGTGAGAAAGATCACCCGCGGCAGGGCGTCGCCGGGTGCGCCGGACCGGATGACTATTGGGGAAGCCAACCCTGCGGCAGTGGATGCGGCCGGTTGTTCCGCAGCGAAGCCCGCAAGACACACGAACAGCAGCAGCCACGCAGGCAATACATTCCACGTTGTGATCTTACAGTTCATCGCATGAGCATACCCGAAACCCCCTGCAGGTTTTGGCATGTTCTCATGCGCGACAACCACCGCGCAACCCGGACAGGCAGCACCCCGCCTGTATCCTGATTCAGTCCGCAGTCTGTTTCGTCACGTTGATGGCCTGTGGCCCTTTGGGTCCGTCATGAAGCTCGTAGAGGACTTCTTCGCCTTCGCGTAATGTGCGGAAGCCCTCCATCTGAATGGCCGTGTGATGCACGAACACATCCGAGTCTTCTTCCCGGGCGATAAACCCGAACCCCTTTTGATCATTGAACCATTTCACTTTGCCAACCACTTTGCCGTCAGATTCGGACATCATGTCCCCCTCCTCATATCCGGCAATTGCGGCTCTGGCCGGAGGCGCACGCTCCAACACTCACCGCGTACCTCATTACTTTCGCAACCTCGGTGCGCATCCGTAGAATATACCCCATCTTGGATTTTGTCAATAAAATAATATTTAGCGTTCTCGCCGACCACATCCGGGGCAAGGCCCCCCACAGAATTGGGATGCTCTTATGGACGCGCCCTCCAACCCGCAAGTAATTCCTTTACACAATACCGGGAACATACATACGGGAAAAACCTGGTCTGGCGGGCAGACACAGATAGCGCCGGAACGGATCAGCGGTATTTGGCACACAAAAGGGCCGATTGGGACATGCCAAAGGGAAAGGCTACAATCGGGATTGCCACCAATTCTTGATTTCCGAGTCTTTGGCATCGCGATGGGAAGGTCAAAGTTATCCACAATCTTTCCACACCGTCTTTTGGGAGTGCGCAAAACTGGAATTTGTCCAAGGATATCCCTATAAAGAACTGTTATATAACCAGTTAGATCTATTTTCCACCGTCTCTCCACAGGCGGTGCGGACATCCGGACTGAACAGAAATGGGGAATAATTCACTGGCGGGAATAGAACGATTCGGTGGAAATTAATCCACAGACTTAACGGTGCCAGGGACTGTGTGCAACCGTACGGCACAGTGAAGGGTTGTGCATTTCTTCACAACTGTTAATGGTGAGACCAGTTACAGCGTTTCATGGGAAGTCGCATCGGACAAAGACGCAGGGGACATTCTCTGGTCATGCAAAATGCGTCCGGAAATATGTTGACAGAAAGGGGTGCCAATTTGTGTATTTGCACCGAACCTGACACAATAGGGCCAACAAACACGGGGACAAGCATGCGCATTATCGCCGGAGTCGCCCGGGGGCGACGCATCGAATCGCCCGCCGGAGTATCCACCCGCCCGACACTGGACCGGGTGCGGGAGAGCCTGTTCAACATCCTGGCGCCGCGCATGCCGAATGCGGCCTTTCTGGACCTGTTTGCGGGCACCGGCGCAAACGGATTGGAGGCGCTGAGCCGCGGTGCGGCACGTGCCGTCCTGGTGGACAACGCCCCCGCAGCCCTGGCGGTCATTCGGCGAAACATCACCCTGTGTGGTTTCGCTAAAACGGCGCAATGCCTGCGCTTGGATCTCCCGGCAGGCCTGAACCGTATTGACGGCCCTTTCAATATTGTCTTTGCGGACCCGCCCTACGCTTATGCCCAAGCTGAGGCCCTGTTGCAGGGATTGGACACCCATCATCTTGTGGCCCCCGGCGGCTGTATCATCTACGAATCCGCCCGTAAAACTCCCCCCCCCGACATATTGTGCCGTTGGCACCTCTTCCGCCGTGCCGAATACGGAGACACGGCCCTGTCTTTCTACTCTTGACACAGCATCTTGTATGTGATATTCTGATCATGCAGAAAGACCACAATATGTTGACATCCCGTTGGGCGACAGGGTTTGTGCCCCAAATGCCGGGCGGGATGCCGGGCGGGTGAAGTGAAGCCCCAACCAGAAGCGAGACAGCCATGCGTTGCCCGTTTTGCGGTTATCATGACAGCAAGGTGGTGGATTCACGGGTTGCGAAGGACGGCGATTCCATACGCCGCCGCCGCGAATGCATCAACTGCAACCGACGTTTCACGACCTATGAGCGCATCGAGGAAGTGGCGCAGATGGTCATCAAGAAGGACGGGCGCCGCGAGGCGTTCGATCGTTGGAAGCTGAAGAGCGGCGTCATGAAGGCCATCGAGAAACGGGCCGTGAGCCTCGAACAGGTCGATGCGATGATCAACAGCATCGAGCGGGAACTGTTCAACACCAACGAGCACGAGGTGTCGACCAAGGCGCTGGGCGAGGCGGTGATGGACCGGCTCAAGGGGCTCGACGAGGTGGCCTATGTCCGCTTCGCCTCCGTGTACCGCCAGTTCAAGGACATCAACGAGTTCATGAGCGAACTCAAAGACATGCTGAAGTGAGTCGTCCGGTTTTGTAGACCGGCCCCACTCCCAAGACCCACACAGGCCCCCGGATTCCTTTCGGAATTCGGGGGCTGGTGTTTGCCGTAGAAGAGGCTTCCAGCCTCTTTCCTCTTCGTGCCAAGGCGTCGATAAGAACGCGGCAGGGATGCCGCGTCTACTTTATTGCGGCATCCCTGGGGCTGCCTGCTGCGCCTTGCCGAGCAGTTTCATGGCGGCGGGGTTGGCCATCAGCATGAGACTGCGCCGCCCGACGGGATCGTGCCGAACCACGGTGTACTGGACCGGATTGGTTTGGAGGGGCAGCATCCAGCGCCAGTCGTTTTCCATGACAAACCAAAAGGCCGGTTCGGCCGTGCTGAGTTTTGCCGCGAAGGCGTCCAACTCGCCGCGCAGTTCGTCCTCGAACTCGCGGATGGCGGGCGCGGTCTTGCCGGTCTTTTCCACGGCTGCGGAGATTGCCTGGAGCAGTGTGTCCCGCTCGGCGGGGGTGAGGCGTCCCAGATCCGCGACGGGAACGTCGTCCACGGCCTTGGCGATCACCGTGCGCGCCTTCTTTTGCAGCCTGCCCGCGTCCCATTGCTTGTCTTTCGGGATCTTGTCCCCGCCGACGAGGCCCGTGAACAGCGGCGTGTGGAACTTGCGCGCGTTGAAGATGTACTCCTCGCGGGAGACGCCGAGCGAATAGAGCCTGTAGTCGCGGCCCTGGTCGGACAGCAGGGCCAGCGGCGCGCAGAATTCGCGGGCGGAGGAGTAGGGGTTGGCCGCGGGGAACAGGGCCAGCGGGACCAGGACAAACAGCAGGGCCGTCTGGGC
The DNA here is from genome assembly GCA_903922535.1 of Candidatus Hydrogenedentota bacterium. The sequence goes on along the minus strand of CAIXUF010000084.1, from coordinate 9,274 downwards.
TGCCATGACCGCGTGCAGTTGCCTTCCGTCCGTTTTCAATGCGCGCCCCAGCGCATAGCCGGCGAGCAGCAGTGCCAGCAGGGCAAATGCGGCAACAGGAAGGGTGAGTGCGGGGCGGTAGGGTGTGAACCACAGGGTCAAGGGCGCAACGCCGATCAGCGCGAGGACGGCCGCCCAAACATACCCCGTGCGCCGCCGCCACACCTCGCGCGCGGAATCGGCCAGTTCAAGCACGCTTGCCGCGATGATTACAGCCAGGGCGGGGTAGATGGGCAGCAGGTAAATCTGCCGTTTCCCGAGGGACGCCGAGAAGAACAGAAAGGCCGGCACGGTCCAGCACCACAGGAACCAGTGCATCTTGGACGCGCCGCGGTTCTTCCACAGCCACCAGAGGGTCCACGGCAGGAACAGCGACCAGGGGAACAGGTCGGCGGGCAGGTTTTTCAGGTAGTACCAGGGCATCTCCAGATGACTGACGCCGAGAAACAGGCGCCCGATGGTGTTGCGAAAGAGGCTGCAGCCAACGCCCTCGCTGACGGCGTCCGTGGGGACGCCGGCAATGGACATGCGCATGGGAATGAACCACAGGCAGACCATGCCCATGGCGGCCAGGCAGCCGATGATCCAGTGCAACTTTTTCCGGGCGGGCCGGTTGCCCCAGTAAAAGACGAGCACCCACAACATCGGGAACACCAGCGCGGGCGGTCCCTTGGCCAGCAGGCCCGCGGCGACAGACAGCCAGATTACCGGCAGCCGCCAGGTGCGCCGGTCTTCATCCCACCGCCACAGGTGGTACATGGTCACGGCCATGCATCCCGTGAGCACCATGTCAATCTGGCCCGTGCGCGCCTGCCACCAGAAGCGGAGGGTGGTCATGAGCACCAGCGTCGACCAGAATGCGGTCCGGCGTCCGAACATGCGCCGCGCCGTCAACCAGGTGAGCCCCACCACCAGCAGCGCCGACAGCACGGACGGCACGCGCGCGGTAAGGGGCGTGACTTTGCCGCCGGGCAGGGAGGCAAGCGCCATGCCCCAGAAAAGCAGGGGAGGCTTCTCCGTGTAGGGCTGGCCGTTCACGTGGGGCGTGAGCCAGTCGCCGGTCAGGAGCATTTCACGGGCCACTTCCGCAAAGCGGGGCTCGTCCGCCGGCCACACGTCGTAGCCGCCGAGGTTGATGCTGAACAGCACGCCGGCCAGCACGAGCAGCAGCACCAGACTGGTCCGTTCTTTTTTCATGGGGCACTCCTTGTGGGCGCGGGCGCGGGTGGATCAGAGTCCTGAGGGCAACGGCACGGGGGTGGGCGGAGGCTGATTGCCCTGGCTCACCTGGGGCTGGATTGGAAGGCCGGATTCAGCGCCCGGCAGGGCCGGCACAAGGGCCTCATCGTCCCCGGTGTCAGGCACGACGGGCATGGGGGGCAGGCCTTCCCCGGCTGGGGAAGCCGCGGGAACCGGACGGGAAGGGTCCAGCCACCGCAGGATGAGTTCGCGGTCGGGCACAAGCACTTCGGCGGCGATAGTCTCAAGAATGCGACGGGTCTCGGCCTTGACGGCGGGGTCGCTGGCGCTGTTGGCGTCGATATGCACGGCGATTACCGCCCCAAAGTCGGCAATGGCACTGCCCACCCCGGCCAGTTTCTCCCTGGTGGCCTTTTCAATCTCCGGCGGCTTTTCCCCGATCAGGGATGCCGGCGCCACGGGCTGCCCCGTCTCCCTGGCAAGCGCGGCAACCTTTGCATCCGCCGCGAACAGATCGCCATAGCGTTTCATGAGCCGGGCGTGGTTCACCCGCATGCATTCCGCCTGGAAGGACGGATTCTCCATGGGATGGCCGCTGGCCGCGTTCAGCGCCTTGCTGAACTCGGACAGATTGCGCGCGTAGGCGTCGTCAAGAAACATGGACAGCAGCGAGGGATCCTTCTGGTCCGGCGCCAGTTTGCCGAGCACAAACCGGCGAAATTCCAAATCCTCATCCCGGTTCTCGATTATCCGGGCGATGGCCCGAACGTCCGAATCGTCCCGAACAAGAAGGGGGAAATACTCGAGCGCCAGCGAGGCGTTTTCCCATACCTGCCGGTCGACCTCCGCGGCCGGCCTGCCTGCTTTCAGGCGGCGCGCCGCAATGGCACCCTCATGGGCAGCCCGGACAAGGTCCGACCCGCGCAGGTTGCGGAAATCCTCAAAGGGATAATCGGGCCGGAGATCACCGGGGCGTCCGGTGGACCGGGTGGGGCGCGGCGGGGCGTTTTGAATGCGCAACATCATGTCCCGGACCAGGTCCCAGTAGCTGACGATGGCTCTTGACGCGGTGCCGGGAGCCTGGACGTTTCCCGGCGTCAAGGGACCGGAAGGTTGGCTGACAGGCACCGGAGCGCCGGGTTTTACCGGCACGGACTGCGGGTTCTGGCCGGAGGCGGCCGCCGCCACAAGTGCCGCGCACGCCAAGGCAAGGTAGATTCTCATCGTTGCGATTCCTGCGCCACCGGTTCCCCGGCGGATGCATCATTGTAATATAGCGGGCCATGCCAACCGAAAAACAGCGAAAAACCGGGACCGACACGCTTTTCAAACCACCGAAAAGTGCCGCCCTTTCAGGGCTCAATTCTTGGGGCGTCGTCTACCTGGGCCTCACGGCCCAGGCTATTGAATACCGCGCCTTCAGCGCTCTAAACTGCAATGACGCATTCAGCGGGTTTGTCCGTAACAGGAGAGATCTTCGTGAGTCAATCCGGATTCCTGCTATTGCTCCTTATATCCGTGCCATTCGGGTCCGTCACCGTTTTTCGGCCTGCGGACCTATTCGTCCGCCGTCTCCCGTCCCGAACGGATCAGCATGACATTGCGCACATAGACCGGCAGTGTCGCCACCATTCCCAGCACGTTAATCCATTCCAGGCGCTGCAAATATGAGGACATGAGCAGCAGCGACGCCGCAATGCTCAAATACCAGAACGACGGCGGGATGACACTGCGCTTTTTGACCTCGGTCACCACCCATTGCACGGCAAACCGGGCTGCGAACAGGCTCTGGCCGACGGCCCCCACGCCAATCCAGAACCAGGTGCGCACGATGACCTCGCGCGTTTCGTGGTGCGTGTGGTGGTATTCGTTCAGCCAGGTCCCGGCGACCATGGCCACGCTCACGAGGAGGAACAGTGCCACGCCGCCCTGAAAAAAGAGCGATGCGCGGCGCGTCAGCGTTCCTTTTTCGTTCCAGATATGGACCAGATTGCGCGCGTAGACAACACTGTTAAAACCGTAGCTCAGCGCCGCCACGGGGGAATGCAGGTAGAAGACGCCGTAAAGCAGCAGCGACACCGAGCCCGCACCGCTCATGTACCAGAACACGACGGGCACCACGCTTTTGCCCGCGCGTTCGGAGACAATCCACTGGATGTAGAAGCGGCCGAAGAAGATGACCGCGCCCGAGATGCCCAGAATCTGCCAAAGGACCGTCCAGAGCGAGCTGTCGGCGCCAAAAATCGAATCCACCACACGACCTTTCTATGGGCTGTTTTCCAAGGGCGCAAAGTATACCATGGCCCGCAGCGGAAGTTCTTTTTGGAATTACAGGGTGAGCCTGGGAGAACGCGCGACTGCGAGCGCCGGCGTCCCGCAGGCTGGGTTTTAGCCGGCGGGATGCCGGCGTTCCCAGTATGGGCCGTCAAATTCAGTCTTCCGTAAGGCGCTGATACCAGGTTTTATAGAGCACGACGCTGAGCACGGCCACAACGGCGAAGGCCGCACCGGATTCGGCGAAGCGGTGGAGCACGAGGTAGACCGGGCACAGCCACATGGCGATGAGCCAGGGAATGCCGATGACCACATTCATCATGTCGTTGCCGAAGGTGAGGTTGGCCTCGCGGGCAAGGCCGGTTTCGTCGGCGATGGGCTTCCAGAAACCCGCGGGCCGGACCTCGCGGTAGAAGCGCAGCAGCGTCTCGCGGTCGGTCGGTTCGGTCAGCAGGGCCACGGTGACCGTGATGAGCAGCACCACCCCGGCAATGGCCGGAAAGGTGACGAAGAGCGGCATTGTGGACAGGTAATCCGCCAGCGACTGAATCTGCGACAACTGCCCGGCAATGGACGGGAAGGTGTGCTGGAGCGGCAGCTTGGAGAAGGCGGGCATCAGCGCCTGGATAAGCGACAGCACCATGCCGGACAGCGTGCCCGCGGCGTAGGCCCAGCCGTTGACGCGCCACCAGTACCAGCGCAGCACGTTGGGCAGGAGCACTCCCGCGCCGAGCGTGCCCATGATCCAGGTGAACATCTGGTTGATGGACGAGGCGGCAAAACTGACGGCAATGCCCATGAGCACCAGCAGCGCCGAGGAGGCGTAGCTGGCCAGGATCAACTGGCGCTGCGTGGCGCGCGGGTTCAGGTACTTGTGGTAGATGTCCTTGACGATGTAGCTCGCACCGCCGTTGACGGTCGAATTGAAGGAGGCGAGGAACCCGGACAGAAGCGCGGCGAGCACAATGCCGCGTATGCCCGTGGGGAGCATGTCCTGGATGACCGAGGGCAGCACCTTTTCCGGGTCGCCCTGCTTGGCAAGCCCTAGGATGCCCATGGCGGCGAGAGCCATGGCCATGGGCCAGCGCACGGTGTGAATCGCGCCCCAGAGCGCGCCGAGTTTGGACGCCTCTTTCGGCGTCTTGGCGGCAAGGAAGCGCTGGAAGTCGTACAACTGCTCCGGACCGGAAAAGGACAGGAGCATGCCCTTGAACACCCAGACCATCAGCAGCATGCCGAACATTTCGTACTCGGCCTTGCCGTCGGGCGATTTGAAGCGCCAGACCGGCATGAGGCTGCCCCAGTCGGGCGCAACGGCCGCCTTGAGCGCCTCGGGCACGATGTGGATGAACCCCAGATAGGCGATCATGATCGCGCCGATGGACAGCACGATGGTCTGGAAAATCTCGACCAGCACGACACCCTGGAAGCCGCCGACGATGACATAGGCGCCGGTGACGCCGAGGATCAGCACGGCGCACATGTGCTCGCTGAAGGGCAGGAACACCGCGCCGAACTTGCCCATGCCCACGGCGCCGTAGGCGAGAAATGCCGTGATGGTGAGCACGGCGTAGAGCGTGTAGGATGCGCGGGCCAGTTCCCCGGCGCGGCCCGAGCCGAAGCGCGTCTCCATCCATTCCGCGCCGGTCATCACCCCGGAGCGGCGTATCCACTTGCCCATGAAGGTCATGTAGAACACGGGGATGATGAAGCCCCAGATCCACTGCACCCACATGCCCTTGAGGCCCATGGTCACGAAGAGGCCCACAATCCACATGGTGCCGGTGATGTCGAAGTAGGACGAACTGCCCGACATGGCCAGCGCCCACCACGGCAACTGCCGCTCGCCAAGGAAATAGCTGCCGATGTTCTTCGAAGCCCGGCGCTTCATAATCAGGCCAAGTGTGACCACGATGGCCAGGTAGATCACCATCACCGTCCCGTCAATGCCGTTCAGACGCAATGTCATAACTCATTCTTTCCTTGTTGCTGCGAGGTGCCTCGTGAGTACTGGTTGCGCCCTTTTACGTGGAACTCCAGTCGAAAGTCCGGATGAGCGCTTTGAACTGACCCCACTTGCCGGTAAGGAACTGGAATCTCCCCGCGACAATGCCGGGCGATATCCCGAGGGTGTCGGCCAGGCTGCACACATCGGCCCTACTGCGCAGCGCGCGAATTTCCGGGTTATGCCCGGCCGGAACTAGAAATTCCGCGGCAAACGCATCGGCCTCCCTCTCCCATGCGTCCTTAGACGTGCCGTCGTTGATGAAAAGTTCTCGTTTCCTGTGCTGGCGCACCACATGCCCCGCCTCGTGGAAGAACGAGAACCAGAATCTGTCCTCACCTTTTCCCCGCAGCGACAGCAAGATCATTGCCTTGTCGGAAGTCAGCCATTTTGTCGCGCCGTTCCAAGGCACCTTCTTCATCTCCGGCACAAAGACAACCGCCACCCCCGCCGCCGCGCAGCGCCGGACCATCTCGGGGCGAAAGACGGCCGATCTCTCCCCTGTCAGTTCTCGAATACTTTTGAGGGCTTCCATGAAGCCGGCCCGGCCGTACGGCGCGCATGGGATTCTCTGCGCAATGAGTTCCCCCTGGCGAATCCATGCGGCGGCGGGCCCAGCGCATGTTTCAAAGCATGTTGAACGCCGCGCCGCCACCTCCGGCGCCTCCCAAATCTCCTGCCATGCCTCCACGCTGCCGACCCCGTAAAAAGCCAGCGTATCTCGCAAAACCAACACTTTGTCCGTGTGCCTGCCCACCAGGTTGCGCGCCTGAAGCTCCTTTACCGGAATCCCGTCCAACCAGTCCAGATCCGCCCGCATTCGTTCGCGCTCTTCAAGTTTGGCAAGATGTTCGCGGTATTGGGCCTCGAGACTGTTCCAAAGCCGTGCCGGAACGCCAGTGGCCAGTTCCAGCAGGTTTGCCGTCGTGTAGGTTATGGGTTGTTCCCCCTTGATGATGCGGACCACCGTCTGGACCGTCAGTCCCGTGCGTGCGGCCAACTGTCGCTGCGTCATCCCGAGCGAATCAATGATCTCCTGCAGGGTCTCGCCCGGCGGCACCGCATAGTCCGGCTCGTAACCGTAACGTTCCTTCGTTTCCATCTTGCTCTCCCGGACGTTAGTGTGTGTCCGTCACCTCAATAAGGAGTACTTCCGTCACCGCCCGCAGGTCTATGCCGCCCTGCACGTTTCGCGGCACGGGCGCATCGGCGGGAATAAACAACAAACGGTACGGATGCTCCAAATCCAGAGAAAACTGACCTTTTCGATCTCCTGTCAATTCATGGCACCTCGCGGGCGGCAGGTGCGACATATCAGAAAGGTTCGCTGCGGCACCAAGTTCTGCAAGGCGCTGCCCCAGTCTTGCCGCCATGACCTTGCCAAAAGCCCTTTCCATCTCCCGTCGATTCGAGCAGACTTTCTGGAGTCTTCGGTTCTTGAAGAATATGCGCATCCGCGCCTCACAATGTTAACACAACGTGTTAATCTTTTCAACGGACGATCACAATGCCGTTGGAAGTCCGTTCAGGGGCACCGTCATGAACTATCCTTCCTCTGCCGGAACGGCGCCGTGGTCACTTGGTCTGGATCGTCACCGACACCATGCCGCGGGCAGGCACAGTCACTTTGCCCGGCAACGGCTCGCCGTTGTCGCCGTACAGGTCCGTCTTGGCCATCGCGCCCGCGTGCGCGCCCGGCAGCGTGATCGCAGTCGATGCGGCTTCATAGGACGGGTTGTAGAGCCGGGCCATGATACGGCCTTCCTGCGGCAACAGTTCGCCGAGCAGCACGGGGCCGTTGTCGAGGCGCAGGTAGGAGCCTTCGGCGGCCACGCCGGTGGCGGCGCAGGCCAGGGCGCAGTTGCGGTCGGGCGTCAGGTCGAGTGTGCGCGCCCAGCCAAAACGGGTGGCGGCAACGCCGTCGAAGGGCGCAGCGGTCAGCCGGACCGAGAAGGCGCAGCGGATGTCGCCGCCCTGCGAGGCCTTGTAGTTGGTGTGCCAGTAATTGTTGAACACGTAGGCGTAGAGGATGTTGCGGTGGCCGCCGTTGCGGGCGGGCCACAGGCCGCGGTTGAGTTCGCCGACGGTGAACATGGGTGTGTCCACGGAGGCCACGGTGGCCGACAGCACGCTGTCGCCGACGGCGGCGAAGGTGTTGACGGCGTACCACTCGCGGCATGCGCCGGGCATCTGCTCCTGGTCCACCGTGGCAATACCGTAGGGCAGTTCCATGAAGGCGTTGGTCTCGTCGGGCTTGTTCAGGCCGAAGGGGAACGCGAAGTAGCCGCCCTCTTTCTCCAGCGTCTCCTTCTTGTGGATGATGTTGACGAAGTCGATGGTGCCGTCACGGTGGATGACGAGGTCGGTGTCGACCGGGTCCACCGTGCCGCCGCCGTGGGCAATGTGCAGCACGGCGCGCAGCGGGCCGTTTTCGGCGAGTGTGACGGCGGCGGTCTCATGCGTGACCGGGATCATCGGCGGGGCGGGCTTGGCGCCGGGATGGATCATGGACGTGCCGTTGCCGCCGCTAACGTAAAGGTACTGGTTCATGCCAAGTCCGGAGCGGGTGTCGATCCATTCGCGGCCCGACTTCAACTCGGTGATGCTGTCGAGCGCGCCGGTCTTCGCGTTGATGTGGAAGCGGTAGCCTGCGCCCTTCCAGGTGAGGTCGTCGCCGTCCTTGGCCAGCAGATCCGCGCCCTTAACGTCCTTGCCCCCCGTTTCAATCGTGTAGAGGCGGTAACCCACCGCGGGCACCTGTTTGGCGACGAAGGCCAAATCCCCGCCGGCCGTGCGCTGCACGGTGACGACCTTGCCGGTGGAGGCGTCAAGGATTGCGGTCGCCTTGGTCTCTGCCGGAACGGTCACCAGGATGTCACGCGCCCAAGACAGCGGATTGGACACGTGCAGCGTGGAGCCTTTCGCGTCGCCCTTGGCCGACAGCGCGCGCAGCGCGGCGATGCCGGATTGTTCCATGTCGCGGCTTTGGTCGATGGAGCGCGTCGCGTAGTCGGCCTTTCGTTTCCACTGCCCGACGGTCTGCGGATCGTTGGGGTCGCCAATGCTGTTGGCCGCGCCCCAGGTGTGCTCGTCAAAGTACACGATCTGTTCCCAGGCCGTGTCGAGCGCCTTAAGCGGGGCGTCCTTTTTCACGCCGTGGGCCTGCGCCAGCGCCAGCCACTTCTCGGCGGTGTTCACGTGCGCCTTGGCCCAGCGGGACTTCGCCGTTTCGGCGGCGGTGGAGGCGGCGCCGTCCTCCCAGAAGCTGCCCATGTCGCCGCGGTAGATTGGCAGCGCCTCGGCGAAGTTCTTCTCGACGTATTCAAAGTACTCGTCGGGGCGGGCGATGATGAACTTCGGGAAGTCCCAGGTCTTGTTCCATTCCTCGGCCACCTCGGCGTACTTCTGCGTCATGCGCGTGTTGTCCACGAACGCGCCGTTGATGAAGATGGCGTCGCAGGGGTAGTCGGGCCGCACGAATTTCTTCATGAATTCAGGCAGATCCCGCTCGACGGAGGCCATGTCATCGTTCAGGCCGATCTGGTGTGACTGGAAATAGGTGAGCGTGTGGATGGTCAGCACGCGCGACCCGTCGAGACCCTCCCACCAGTACGGCGACTGGATGGTTTCCTTTTCGGCGTGCATGAAGGATGGGCCGCGGTCCTCGTTGACGGCCTCGGCGAAGTAGCGCACACCCGCCTGCCGCAGGAACATGGGCAGCGTGCCGACGGTGCTGGGCACGTCGTTGAGCGACGC
>CAIXUF010000083.1 GCA_903922535.1 Candidatus Hydrogenedentota bacterium | reverse complement strand
CTTTATTGTCCAAGAATGTCCAAATGGAAGGCGATGAGGCAAAGAGCATTACGCCCTTTGTTCATGCTGGTTGCGTGAGTGTCAGGGAAAAAAGAAGGGCGGAAACAATTCCGCCCTAATGTCCAAAGAAATGTCCAATTATGTCTGCGTGCCGCAGTGCTATTTCTTCGCTTTGGCCTCCGCAGCCTCTACCATGCGCCGCAACTTACCGGCATAATGCGTTGCGATTTGTGAAGAGGTCGCGCCGGATAAGTCCAACTGCTTCAGCAACCATTGAAACATGCGGGGAGAGAAGAAGATATACTCCCGATCTTTCGGAAGCTTCTTTCGTTCAGCGTTCGCCCGCTCGACAACTCTCACGGCAACGGCAAGCCATGTTGCACCCTTGCTTCTCCCCGGCTCAAATGACTTGAAAAGCTCTCGCACGTTCTCCCACCATTTGCGCTTGCTTGGTGGCGTAACGATTGCGACGGCCCTTTCAAGCGCGGGAAGGAACGGCGCAAGACATTCGTTGACAGCCTTCTCGACTAGTGCTCCGGTGCCTTTGGATTGTTTTTCCGCTTGGGCCGCTCGGGCCTCCGCAATCTGGCATCGCGCTCGGGCCTTGTCGATCTTGCATTGTGCCAGGGTCTCCACCCGGCGTTGAGCGGCTTCGGCAATCTTCCGTTCTTTAATTGTCGATGCCGTGGCTGGTGGGACTACGGCCTTCACTGGTGAGATGGCGGATGGTGCCGGCTGCGAGATTGTGAGGTCTTCACACTTGCGTGCGCCTTCGTTGTGCTCGCGAATCATTCGGTTGAGGTCGTTACGCAGGGACCTGTCGGGAAACTGCGCTGGAGGGCAGAACCTAATAGTGCCTTCGTCATCCGTTGAACCACATTGCCAGACCGTCTGGGCGAATTCCCACACAGCCCCATTGCTTACGAAGGACCGGCCAGTGGATTGGACAGACACCAACTCAGGCGATGCGGCAATGCGCAATGGACAGTTGACCAGAAGACACTGAACGACTCCCGCAATGGGGTCGCGCAGCACGTAGTTGACTTCCCGGCGAGTCTCGACCCGTACATCGTGCCATTTGAAGGCATAACAGGCCTTGCCGTTGACCTTGATGCGGAGCAGACGGGGCTCAGTGTTGGCAGTAGACCTGTGGTCGGTTCCAGTTGCAGTCATCGTTCGTACTCCATGCAAATCTCGCGACTGTCCCGGCGGATTATGGTAAGCCAGCATTTCTCTTCCTAGTTGCTTCCCGTGCAGAGAAGTCTACACAGCGCAACGGGCGACCGGGCCCGATGGCGCTGAGTTGTGCGGGACATCACACCATGCTTCCAGAACTGCCACGGGCTTAGTACCCCTAAATGTGAGTCGGTCGGGTTTACACCTTCGCAGCCAATACACGCAAGCGCTTCTTTTCCTTATCCGTTGCCGATCCTGCTTGAACCTTACCGACCAGGGCGGCCAATTCATCGGCGGGCTTCAATCTCTTTACATCCTTGCCCCCGGTCAGACCGTCCGGCATGGCGCCATCAAGCACAGCCCGGAATTGTTCTCGACCGGGTCGGAAGTAGTTTTTCAAAACAATGTCAACGGTTGTATGCCCCGTGATCCGTCGGACGTGTTCCATCGGTACGCCGGCGGAAAGCGCAATCGTGACAAACGTTGTCCGTAGTGCGTGAAAGTCTAAGATGCTCGCGGCCTTCGTGCCTTGTTCGCGGTCCAGTTGCGTCACTCTGGCAATTGCTTTCTTCACACTGGCACCTTGCGGACGCAAGACCGTCTTGCCGGTCCAGTCCTCGACGGCGTGCAGATCGCCGGATACGGTCGCCTTGTATATGCCAGTGGTTTTGCAAATCCTTGTCAGGGATTCCCCCGCCGTGTAGCGCTTGAACGTTGAAAGCATACGCTCCCGGCGTTCGCCCTCTGGTATGTTCTCAACTATGGCAGCAACTCCTTCTGCCTCTGTAGCGAAGAGCGGCGGCAATACGGTTTCTCTCT
>CAIXUF010000082.1 GCA_903922535.1 Candidatus Hydrogenedentota bacterium | reverse complement strand
TCCGCGAAGCCGAAAAGCTGCTCCAAGTCGCGGATATCCATGCACGGGGCAAACCCCGCAGAGAAGGCGGGCGCGCTCATGCCTGCAACCACAAGAGTGGCCAAGAAGACTCTTAACGCCCAGTTTTTTTGATCCGGCTTCATATACCATCCCTGTGTGAGGGGCTGGCTCAGACACTCTGTATACAGCGCACCGAACAGGTCTCAACCGCACATGTCAGATTAACGCTTTTCAAAAGGTCCATGGCGACAGGCAGACTTTACCACCACACAATATGTGGCGCAAGTTTCTGGCACCCCTCCAACAGGTGGGGGCCGGTTCGTTCGAACCGGCCCCGTGGATGCAGGATGTGCTAAGTTACTGTCTACCCTTTACTTGGAAGGTGCGGGAGCAGGCGCAGGAGCGGGAACAGCAGGCTTGGTGCACTTGCCGTCTTTGCAGCACGGACACTTGCAGTCCTTGCCGCAGGTGCATTTCTCACCGCCCTTGCAGGGGCACTTGGCGCAGGCCGCCTTGTCGCAGGCCGCGGCCTTGTCGCAACATCCCGCTTTCGCGGCCTTGTCACAGCATCCCGACTTTGCAGCCTTGTCGCAAGAGTCTGCGGCATGGGCCGGCATCGCGACAAGCACGCCAAAGGACAGGACAAACGCGAACAGTACTGTCAACAACAATGTCTTCTTCATGATCTTTTTCCTCTCGTGTGGGTCACACGTTTCAGCTTGTATTCCTGCCTAACCAACTGCGAACAGGGCAAACAGTGCCCGTCCCGTTGACTGGCTGTACGGCGCCGCCGGCCGCGACTCAGCAACGCCAGACACAGCACAGCACATGCGCCGTGGCCGGCTTGCACGGGAACCCGTTCACAAACAGGTTCCCGAACCCGCAGCCATCAGCGAAAACGGCCATCGCGGTCATAGTTTGCGCGGTGGGCCGGGTCGGGCTGATTCTGTCTTGGGAGGGGTCGGCAGGGAGCCCCGGAGGCAGCGTTGAAGGGGGTTGACCGCAGGTGCAGCCGTCATTGCCGACAGACTGCCTGTTCGGTGCTGCCAAGGATTGCGATCCGCACTTGGCACAGCAGCAACACTTGCCGCCCTCCTGCGTGTCGGCATGCGTGAAGACGGATAACGCGCAGGCCTGCCCGTCCGTCAGAGGCATTCCCCCCAACGCAAACGCCAACAGAAGCACCATGCTTCTTGCGCCAACTCTGTCAAACGCCTGTTTCATACCGCCTTTCGTGCATCCATTTTGCTTCCTGCTCAACGTGATGGATAACAACACACAAACGTCCGCTATTCGCCGTATCGATGACAGCACCCGTCGGCGCTGCGGCGCGACACCCGCCAATCCGGGCTTTGCTCCCGTATCCCCGGCAAGCACGCGTGTGGAATGGCGGCAGAAAACGGGGCTATAACAGCGCCTTCAGGTGTTCCATGCTCGCCTTGGCCTGGGCAATCGTGCCGCACTCGACGGAAAGCACAAGATCGCGCGGGGCGGTCCTGCAAATGTCGATTACGCGTTTCCAGTCAATGACGCCCTCGCCGCAGGCACAGCCCACCGGCGTGCCGGTGACCTTGCCCCGCTCGGCGTCGGACTGCTGGATGGAGATGTCCTTGGCGTGGACATGGACCAGCCGGTCTTTGACGCGCTCCAGCCAAAGGTAAGGGTCCTCGCCGCCGAGGAAGCTGTTGCCGGTGTCAAAGTTGATGCCCACCGCCGGGCTGGCGGGCAGCGCCTGAATGCGGTCAAGCCCGTCCGGCGTCTTGCTGTACTGCTGGTGCGGCTCGATGCCGATAAGAATTCCGCGCGGCTCGGCCACCCTGGCGGCCTCAACAAGTGTGTAGCGCATCAGAATGTGGTCCTCGTCCTCCGTGGTCCATGCGGGCTTGGGGCCCTCGTCGGTGTTGATGACCGGCGCGCCGGCCTCGGCCGCAAAACGGACAGCCTGCTTGAGGTACTCGACGCCAATCTCGGGCTTGCACAGTGTCGTGTGCGCCGACAGACCGGACATCTTCACGCCGTACTGCTCGCAGGCGCGGCGCAGGCGCAGCGGATCGTCCAGCATGGAGACGCTGTGGAAATAGCCCGCCTCGCTCAGCAGTTCCCGGCCCCAGTGCACCATCGGCTCCACATACTCGAAGCCGAGTTCCGCGGCCTTCTCCACGCCCCATTCAAAGCATTTGTCGTCGTGACGGATGAACTCCAGATTAATGCCAATGCCGATCTTGCCCATGACGCGGTTCTCCTGCGGGTTGTGGCTCTTGCCGGAAAACCATTATGCAGAAAAGGAACCGGAGGGATCACGCAACGCCCCGTTCGGCATCTCGTGAAGTTCCCGCACCACCCCATACTTCCCACATGTCCCAGAGGCTACAAATCCGTCCCGGTGACCCACCAATGACCATCTTCTTTGGTCAATTCCAGTCGGGCCGTGTCGGAACCGGCCGTGCCCGAAAGCGCGATGGGCAGAATTGTGGCCTTGCCGCCGTTTATGGTGACCGTCGCATCGGCAACGTTGATCCGCACGTCGTAGGAGGAGTTCTCCTCCATCTGTTCGGCGATCTCTTTCGCCACACCCGCCTTGTCCTTTCCCTTGTGCGCGTAATTCTCCGGATACAGCCGCATCAGCGCCCCCATGTCTTTTGCCATATAGGCGGCCTTCCACTGGTCAAGGACCTCCGCGATTTGGCGCCCATCGTCTGAACCCGCGCCAAAGGTGGCGCATCCGGCCATCACCAGAAAGACGACGGCCACAGCACCACACGCTGATACCAATAAGAGCTTCCTGCATGTCATCATTCCCGCAACTCCCATGCTTCTCATGACTCCCATTCCGCCCCTCAAAGCCACTCCCGCCGCCGAAGGATAAGAAACACCCCCCGCGCCGAAGGCGCAGGGGGTGGCGCAAATCCGCGGCAACCGCGCGTGTCCTCAGCGCGGCAGCACCGCAAGCCCCGCATAGCCCAGCGGCGCGTAGGCATTGGCGCTGTCGAAGCGAACCGCAAGGGGTGAACTCATCACAGGCGTCACATCAATCAGCGCGGGTGTGTCGCCCGTGAAATCATAGCGCGCGATTGCCTGGCCGCCGATGGTCAGATACGCAATGCCGTCAACCGCCTCGGTGATGTCCAGCCAGCCGTCGCTGACCGCGAGCGTGGGACCCTGGGTGAGCGCGCCATCGGTGCCGATCCGAACCACGCCGACGCCATATTTGTCGGTGTCCCAATAACTGTAATAGGCGCCCGCGCCGCGCGCCTTAAATGTGTAGGCATTGGCCGGTGCGTCCATCGTCGCAAGGAACGTGACCCCGCCGTCGCCGCCGTCCCAGGACAGGGTGTTGAGCTTGCTGACGTAACTGCCGTCGGCGTCCCACTGGCTGTCCTGAAGCAGGATGACGCCGGTGGCCGCGTCACGCTGCAGGAACTGGCCGGGCACATTCGCGACGGTGCCCATGGTCAGCGTGACGGGCTTGAACTTCTGCAGGTAGTAGGCGCACAGGGACTGCCCGGCGGTGTTGTTGCCGGCCTGTTTGCTGGTGGTCACATACACGCCGTCGGGGGCGCCGCTGACCGCCGCCACATTCTCATAGGCCAGCCCCACCACGCCGGCGAGCGCGCCGTTCGTCACGTCGAGCACCGCAAGTCCCTGGCTGGGATCGCCGGAGCCGAGCACACTGTCGTACTTGTCAGCGGTGCAACGCAGCACGAGACGGTCACCGCTCAGCACCGCCGAGTCGCCGCTGCTGCCACCCCACCAGGGGCCGCCCCAGTAGGCCATCTTTGCGGCGGCGACCATTGGCATGACGTCGTACATGTACCACCAGCCGCCCCACCATGGATTGACATCCACATGGGCGCTCCACGCAACCGCCAGCGCGGCCGGATTGGAACAGTCAACGCGGTACACGTCGTAATAGCCGTGGTAGTCGCCGGTGGTCTCGTAGCCCGAAAAGACCAGCACCACGCCGCCGGAGACTGCAAAGGATTTCACGAGCGAACCGCCCGGCAGTTCCACCGAACCTACGGCCGCACCGGCCGCATCGACGGTGCGCACGGTCGTGGTGGACTTGTTGAAGTGTGAAACCATCTCCACGCCCGTACCCGCTCCCAGCGGCTGGAAGTCCGCAATGTATTCGGCCAGCGGGATGTGATTGGTCACGCGCGGCGACGCAAGGCTCGACCCGTCGATGACGGCAACCTCTTCCGTCGTCACGCCGTAGTAGAGGCTGCTGTAGTCGAACGAGCGCAAAACGCTGCCCTGCACGTCCACATAGCCTTGGAGGTCCAGGCTGTCATGCCCCCAGGTGAGGAACTGGAGCCGGTCATAGCCGCCGCCGGACTCATTCCAGCCGGTAAACGGCACGATGAGCTTGTCCGCCAGCACGGTGAACGCCTTCACGTCGCTGTAGGCGTTTGACCAGGACCAGTTGTCGCCGAAGGAAACGCGCTTGATGAGGCCCGGATTGGCCGGATCGGCCACGTCAAACAGGCTGACCGACACGCGGCGTCCGTTCGAGTCGTCGACCCCGAGGGCCACAAGCCTGTCCCCCATGGGTTCGATGTAGGTGGACCAGCCGGGCACCGTGAG
>CAIXUF010000081.1 GCA_903922535.1 Candidatus Hydrogenedentota bacterium | reverse complement strand
GGGCTGTGTGACGGAGAAGCAGCTTGGGAAGCGCGGATGGAAGTCCTACCGCGACGGGGATCATGTCCAGTACTCCGCCCACTACGAGGGATGGCTGTGGGCCTGTTTCCTGCGGGCCTACGAGAAGACCGGCTACGCGCCGTTTCTTGAGAAAAGCAGGACCGCCATTGGCATGCTCATGGACGCCTATCCCGACCACTGGGACTGGGTGATTCGCAGTTCACAGATTGAGCGCGCCCGTGCCCTGTTACCGCTGGCATGGCTGCTTCGCGTGGAGGACACCCCCGAACACCGCCGCTGGCTGCGCACCGTGGCGCAGGACCTCGTGGCCTCGCAGGACGCGAGCGGCGCGATCCGCGAAACACTCGGCGGCGCAAAGCAGGCCGTCGAATCCAACGACAAGTACGGCACCGGAGAAATCTCCCTGCTCCAGCAGGACGGCGACACGTTGTGCGACATGCTCTACACCTGCAACTTCGCGCTCATCGGCCTGCACGAGGCGGCCGCGGCCACCGGCGATGCATTCTACCGCGATGCGGAGGACAAGCTGGCAAAGTTTCTCTGCCGGATACAGATTTGCTCCGGGGCGCACCCGGAACTCGACGGGGCCTGGTACCGCGGCTTCGACTTCGGCAAGTGGGAATTCTGGGCCAGCAACGCCGACTGGGAATGGGGCGCCTGGTGTACCGAGTCCGGCTGGGGAACCCCATGGATCGCCGGCACACTGGCGCTGCGCCACATGAACACCTCGCTTTGGGATTTGACCTCGGACGTCAAACTTGCAGAACCGCTGGAGACATACCGCGCGACCATGCTTGAATGAAAGGCCGGTTCGGAGTAATCCTGCAAACGGCTGTCGACTTCAGGAACAATCATCCGTAGCCATGAATGCCATGGACGTTACGGAAAAGAATGGACACAAACCCGACCCACCCACCGGGTTAAGTCCATAGCGTCCATACCGTCCATACCGTCCATATCGTCCATATCGTCCATATCGTCCATGACATAAGAAATCCATGGACGCCCCCACTGCCGTTTCCAGGTTCATGCCCGTACCTGCGCACGAGAGGACCTACTTGCTGCCCTCTCCGAGACGCGAATCCGGCTTGAACACCACCGCCGCACCGATGCTTATTCTCGCAAAATCGGTATGGGCCGGATTGAGCAGATAATTGACCTCGTCTTCCGTCACCGCGCTGGGCACCTCAAGTACCGCGGAGGAACGCGCGGCGATCCATTGGTCCCCCAGGACCTGCGTTTCCGAAATGGGCTGCGGCGCATTCCACAACACCGGCAGCTTGCCCGCGCCAAGCTGCCTCACTAGTGACGTGTCGAAAGTGATGGGTATCACGACGTACCGCCCGTAAATGACGGATATGTCCTCCACATGCACCAGCATTTCGAGTGTCGCCAGCGAAAGCGAACTTGACGCGTACACCATGGAGGTGCCCATCGAATTCCACCGCCCCCCGTTCAAACGCGCGCCCTCGCCGTCAAAGGCCGTGGCGGCATAGCGGGCCTGCACAATGCGGTACGCCGTCCGTCTCATGTGAAGACGCCATGCTCCATCCGGCCCAGCAGATGCTCCACTTCCTGCGCCCCCGGCTCAGTGTCGCAGAATTCCAGCGGACTCCGCTCGCCCAGCGCGCGCTTCGGCGCGGTAAACCAGCGCCGGGCCGCGTCCACACCCCCGAGCACCTCCAGCGCCTTTTGAAACACCGACGCCACCCGCAAGATCCGCTCCGATTCGTCCGGCTTGAACCGGGTGCGCCGCGACAGCGTCCGTTGTGGAATGCGAACCGTCTTGCCCAATTGGTCGCTGGAAAGGTCGGTGATCAGCTTGAGCCGGTCAAAGGCCGTGCGGTTGAGACCGCGGCTCAGCGCGTCGCGCACCGCGTCAATCGTAGCCGACGCCGGCGGCATCGGCCCGCACGACAAATTGCCCAGCACCATGCCGTACCACAGCGCCGCACTGCGCGGCGCGTCCACCACCCACGCGTTCTTGTGTTTGAACGCGCCCCGTCGCTGCGCTTCCGTCGTGAATTCCGGCCAATGCTTTAGAACGATGGCGTCCATGGCGGCATCCTCATGTGTCATATGGCCAAGTATACCACGCCATTTGGCGAACGTCAATCCTGGACGAATTTCAAGGCTGTGCCAAGTTCAGCGCCACCTGTCCCGGCCGTTCCAGCCGGTTCTTGTAGTCCGGCCAGAGCGGGCAGTTGAGATCAATCCACGTCTTGACGCGCAGCATCTCGTCGTCGCTGAGCGCCACGTCATGGTGCCCCGCGTTGAGCACCTCCCACAGGCGGCTCTTGAGCGTGCCCAGCGACAGCGGCGGCATCTTCTCCGTGCCGCCCGAATTCCAGCCCATGTCGGCATAATGGACCAGGCCCTTCTCGATCAGCGTGCGGTATGAGACGGGCACCTTCTCCTTGTCGAGTTCTCCGCGGAAGTCGAGCCCCTTCTTGTGCTTCTCATTGTGGCAGGACACGCAGTGCGCGTCGAGCACGGGCTGCACCACTTTCTCAAACGACAGCGGCACGCCCTCCCAGTCGGCAAGGGTCGGACTCAGCAGTTGCTTCGCCTCGGGCCGGTGCCCGTTGGCGGGCGTGGACAGGCGGCTTTCGTGGCAGCCGATGCAGCCGCGCTTCTCGCCGTGCTGCAACTGCACCACGCTGCGCATGCGCTGCAGTTCGTTGTAGTCCTTGTCGAGTGCCTCGAAGTAGAGCACCTTGCCCGCCGGGGCGGTGAAACGCGCCGATCCGTCCTCCGCCACCGGCACCAGCCCGCAGGGCTGCTTGGCCACGTAGGTCGGCCAGCCGAAGGGTCCGCTGACCTTGTGCACCGGCGTGGCATACCAGTCCTGGAACTCGGGATGGTCCTTGCGGAACTCGCCGTTCGGCATCTGGTCCAGCGTGGCGCGCACCTCCTCGACGATGCGGATGTACTTCACCGTGCCCCGCGCCACCGCCGGCGAGATGCCCCGGTACACGTCCTGCAAATAGAACTCGCCCGTCTCGGCCGCCGCCTCCTCCACCGGCGTGGCCAGCACGGGCGGATGCGGCCGCCTGCGGAACACTGTCGGGCACATGCTCGAAATGGCCGGGTCCATGTGCAGCATTTCGCGGTTGCCGAAACGGTCAATCACGTACAGCCCGAAGCTCTCGCGCGGCGCATGCGCGCAAAGGAAGTAGTCCTTCGACAGCGGGAACGCCTCGCGGAAGCATTCGTGGTTGGGCCACATGCCCGGCCAGGGCACTTCGGGCGTGAGGCTGGTGATGGCCTTCGGGTTGGACCGGCCCTTCGTCGGGTCCACCAGCGCGATGGGACCGTTGAGATCGCCGAAGTGCGAAATGAGCGTGCAGACGTACTCCTTCGTGCCCGGCACGGGCCGTCCGTTGGCGTAGCCGTTCGGCTGGATGATGTCGTTGCCGAACACGAGTTCCGCCTGTGTGCCGTCGGGGTTGATGGCCCAGATGGTGTGGCCGAAGTCCGCACCCTTGTCCTGATACTCCGACCGCGTCCAAACCAGCCGTCCGTCGTCCATCACGGACGGCGCCCATTCGGTAAGGTTTGCGTAGGACAGCGGCCGGAAATCCGTGCCGTCGGGCTTCATGCGGAACAGGATCGACGCCTGCGGCCGCCAGCAGATGAAGCGGGACGTGCACCGCGAACTGACCAGCGCGATGTCGCCGTCCGGCAGCGGGCAGGGCCACAGATCCTGGAACGGGCCGCTGGTGAGCTGCTTGAGATCGCTGCCGTCCGGATTCATCGACATCACGTGGTAGTAGCCGTCGTCCGGCAGCCGGTAGGAGAAGTAGATGCGCTTGAGATCAAAGTCGGCCATGGGATTGCGCGCAATGCCCGGGCCCGAGTAAAACAGTTCTTCCAGTTCTGCATTCTCCGGCGCAAACCGATCCCCGTCCTTGGGAAGATGCAGCAGGCACACGCCGCCGCCGGGACGGAACGCCGAGTCGAAATAGTCGCTGTAGTTGTGCGACGGTTCAAAGGGGAAGCGCTTGATGAACAGCAGGTCCTGCATGGGCGCCAGGTCGGGTGCGCGCATAAACAGGCTGCGTTTGGCCAGCCGCATTTCAAGGAATGCGGCGCGCTCCGCGGCCAAATCAGTCACGGACGCGGCCAGCAACTGCTGTTGCAGTGTGCGGAAACCGGCAGCCGCGGCGCGTTCCGCGTCCACGTTCACGCCCTGTTTCTCCAGCCGCGCGATCATGTCCTCCAGGAGCGCCAGCGTGTGATCCAGCGGATCATAACGCAGCAGGTGCAGCGTGTACTCGTTTGCGCCCTCCTTCACAGACAGAGTGGCCTGCGGGCCGACGGGTCCCTGTTCGGCGGGGATTTTGAGGGTGGGCGCGAGTTGCTGCGTGAGGACGGGATCCTCCGAGAAATTCTTGGCCTCAACATGCATGGTTATGGGCGCAGCGCCGTCTGGAAGGGCCAAACGCACCCAGAATGCACCATTGCGGTAGGACCAGTGCTGTGAGATGGTCAGCGGCGAGAACAGGAAGTTGATGGGCCGCCCGAGCGCCGGGGTATAGCGTCCGCCCATGCCCAGCCCCACGCGCAGTCCCTGCTTCTCGCAGTCGGGGAACAGGGACAGCGGCAGGCTGAATTCGAACTGCGTCAGTGTCCCATTGAACGCGCCCTGCACCGGCACCGATTTGGCCACGGCCAGCAGCCCGTCCTTGGGCGCATACGTGTTGAACACAAGCCCCGCATCGCTCACCTCGACCACGCCGCAACCCTGCATGTCCGCCGAGGACACGATTGCGACGTGACTGCTCAGCAGCCGGTCCGTGCGCAGCGCAAACCAAACCTGACCGTCAAACCGTCCCGCCCCCAAATCGCTGGTGACCAGCGGCGTCGCCCCGAAATCAAACGGATGCGCCACGCGCACCGCGCCGGTCGAGGCCCCAATCCAGCATTTGTCGTCAAACACGCCGTCCGCCACGGGCGCGTCAAACAGCGGCGGGAGCGGCACAATGTCGTCCCCGACGGGATGCGGGTATTCCTTCACCCGGCCGTTGTAGGGCACGAGCCGCGGATCCACATCGGCGCGGCCGGCCGTCTTTATCCACGCATACTCTTCGGCAAGAAACGCATCCTTCAGTTGATCCGGTTCAGGGTCGGATCGGTACGCGGCCGCCTCGGGCGGTGGGGGAGGGGAGGGCACCAACCCGCTCGCGGCGTTGGACCGGGAACGCAGCGCCACCGGTCCGGCGGTCGCACTGACCTTCGCGACGGAGGTCCATGCCTGTCCGTCCTGCGACAGGAGCACCTCAATGTCTGTGGGCATCCGGTCGGCGTAATAGCGGTTGCGGTCGCGCGAGAAAACCACCCGGTTCACCGCCACGGCCTTGGGCAGTTCTATTTGCGCCCATTCCTCGCCCGTGCCTGCGGCGATCCAGCTCTTGTCATTGCCGTACTTGCCGTCGTTGAGGTGCGCAACACTGTGTTCCGTATAGCCCGCCAGGCACGACGAGGCCGACGCCTGCGCGCCCGCGTCGGCCAGCGCCAGATTGGCATCCGCCCCCGGACCGTACACCTCCAGCTCGTCCACGCACGGCTGCCCCCCACCGTTCGACGCGCGTACCGCGAAGCGGACGAAGCGCGC
>CAIXUF010000080.1 GCA_903922535.1 Candidatus Hydrogenedentota bacterium | reverse complement strand
CACAGGTCTCACAGCGCCAGAAACGGATCCTCGCGGCCCTCGACACCGCATTTCTCGAAGAATTGCTGGGAATTTAGATGCGTTTGCCCTGTGCATCTGAGAATTTCCTTCTCAATGTGTTGGGCGGCGTGAAGTAAATCAATGATTCTCTGAATATGCATATCGGCTTTTGCATAGGCTCTGTGCAACTTGGAATCAGGCAGTTGAGTTGGGTCTGGGCGGTGATGAAAGAGGCTGTTGGCCAATGGCCCGCAGACGTGTTTGTGAAAGAGGGTGAACATCAGGGCGACCTTGATGCCTTTTTCGCTGAGCCGGTAAGCGTACCGGCCTGCGTGGCGCTCTACCAAGCCATGGGCTTTGAGTTTGCGCATGTCATAGCGCAGCTGGGTGAGCGTGTATGCCCTGGCTGGAATCTCGAACGCGTCCAGGACGGCGCGGTGGATTTGGATCATGGGCCAGCCGGAGAATTTCGACAGCACGACGGGAATCCAACGGTGAAAAGAGGGTTAAGTCGTAGTCCTCTTGGACCCTTTCTTGCCACAGCTCCACCAATCTTCCAGTCACGTCCTACTTCACCTTCGTGAGCATAACTATGGCAGGTTATTACGGTTGCCTTCAAGGACGTCGTCCTTCGGTCCCATATGGGGATGAGACTGTCGGCTGAACGGTTGCTGGGGAGAAGAGGGATGGCAAATCAGGGCAAATCAGGGACTACGAATTAAGTCCACTGTGTCCACGGATTTTCCGGTCTCGGCAAGCCCTGATCGCCACGCTCAGGGCTGCACGATCTCAATGGGAACCGCAGGCAAGGGGCCAAGCTCGTTGCGCTGCTTCTGTTTGGCCGGTTTGCCGTCTTGCTTTTCCCCTTCCACCTCCAGGAATGCCTGAACGATTAGGTTGTCCGCATATCCCGCTTCTCTGGCTTCAGCTTTCAGGGTGAACCGAATCCCCTCTGGGACAACGGCAACATCCTGCAGGCTTACGCCCTTGGGGGGATCACTCAGCACCAGCCGGATATTTTGGAGCATGGGACGCGGGGGCGTGTTTACGGTCACCTGCGCCGTTCCGCCCAGGGGAATGCGGACAGGGCCCTCCTGCGCCAGGCCAATCGGCGGTGCGGGGCGTTTGGCATTTGTGACCGCGACGAGCATCTCCTGCGCCGGAACCAGGTGCCGGTAGAGGAATGCCTGCATCATGTCTTCGGCGGGGGCCGCCTCGCGGCAGGCGGCTGTTCCATTGATCTCTGAACGGCCCTCAAGATGCAGCGGAATGGGGGTGTCCGGGGCCTGTTTGGGCGCCCGCAGGGTCATCCGAATGGATTCGCGCCCGGCGGGTATTCGCGCCCCGCTCAGCGTGAATCCGGCGGGCATGTCCTTGAGCGCCAGATCAATCGGACCGTCAAAGCCGTCCTTCCTCAGCGCGCACACGGAGACCACCGCATCGCGGCCTGCGGCGACATTGACGCAGGAGGGGGTCACGCGCAGGGCAAAGTCAGGCTGCGGCGGACTGACGCGGAGCCGGTAGCCGTAGGCGGGACCGCCGTTGTGCTGCGTGTCGGACAGTTGCAGATAATACTCCCCATCCTCTTTCAGTTCGGCGCACAGCCAAGAGTCCGCCTGGTGGGTGATCAGGCCGGTTTCCCTGTCTTCGTGGTCGTCATTCCACTCAATGACCTTTCCGGAGGCATCCATTAACCGCAACAGGGAGTCGAGTGGTGACCCCAGGCGCCGTGCGGAAACTTCCGCGACCACGCGGTCACCCGTGCGGCCCTTGAACTGGAAGACGTCCACATCATCCGGGCGCTCAATCACGCCGTTGATGATCACGGGAAGGGTAATCTTCTGCGCCTTGGCGATGGTGTCGTTTGGTTCTTTCTGGGAACACTCCGGCAGGGTGTCCACGGCATAGCTGAAGTTGTTGGAAAACAGACCGTTTTGAGTCAGCGCCGTTTGCCGAAGCCATGCTCCACCGGGGTCCGTGTTGAGGGCAACCCTGTTCTTTCCCAGGTTCCATCCATCTGCGGACACGGTGGTCTTTTCCCCGGTTTGTCCGCCCAGCGGGTAGACCTGGGTGACAAAGGGCAGTGCGCCCACGGTGATTCTGTACACGAAATCGTCCCGTCCGCGGTACAGCGCATCATGGACCTCGACGACATATTCGCCGTCGGCCGGGATTTCATAGAGAAGGACGGGGTCGGGGTCGAAGCGGTAGTCATCCGCGAAGGCGACTTCCTTGCCGGCCGCGTCGTAGACGGCAAGCACGGACTGAAACCATCCGGGCACCGCGTCGGCCAGATAGGGGACCAGCCGCCGGGCATCCACCTGCATGACCAGTTTCTGTCCGCGCTTCGCCCTGATGGAGAAACGGTCCCGGTCTCCCTGAAATATCTGGCCATTCAACACGACCGGCGGGTCCACCGGATCGAGCGATGGTGTTTGGTCGTTCGGTTCGGTTTCCTTCATTTCAACCAGGTTTCCAAGGTGGAAATTCAGCGGATTGGTCAGCCCGGCCGGGGTGACGAGCCGCAATTCCCGCCAGCCGGGCGCGGCGTCGGGGGCGATGGTGATTTCCACCAGCACCATTTCCGCCAACTGCGGATTGATCTGGCGTTTCTTGGGGTCGGAATAGAGCGCCGCCCAGTACTCCAGCTCCTTGAGACCCATCTTGTCCAGGTTGCGCAGCAGGGGGTGTTCGGGCAGGGGGGTGACTTTTGACAGGACGAAAGATTCGCTGTCGGCCAGCAGGGATGCCAGCGTCATGCCGTTGTTGCCCGCGCGGCGCGCCCGCAGCAGCACGGTGACCTGCTTGCGCAGTTCCATCAACTGTTTGTTGTTGAAGGGCTTTCCGTACTGGAGGACGGTGCCCTGGGCACCCTCGCCGGAGACGCGCACGCCGGAGACGCCGTTCAGAAACTGGCCGCCGAGGAGCACCTGAACCGTCGTGCCCTGCTGTCCGCCTGCGGGATAGGTGTACCCAATGCGCGGGGACACGCCCCATGCGGCGCAGGAGCAGGTGACCACCGTGAGGATTACAGCATGCTTGATGAATGTCATTGTCCTGTTTCCCATTTACACAAGCTCTTTGAGACGGCCCTTGCCTGGGCCGTTGTCGGAGGCGGGCATGACCTGCACGTCCAGCCCGCGCGGATTGGGCAGCGGTCCGTCCGGGTCGACGCCGAGCCGTTCGTAGATACTGCCGATAAGGTCCTGCGGATACACGGGGCGTTCGGCCACCTCCTCGCCTGTCGCGTCGGATTTGCCAACCACCCGGCCGCCTTTGAATCCCCCGCCGGCCAGCAGCGCGCAGAAGCAGTTTCCGAAATGGCCGCGCCCGCCGTTCCACGGGGCTTCCCATTGGACCTTCGGCGTCCGGCCAAATTCGCCGCCCCACCAGATGACCGTGCTGTCGAGCAGGCCGCGCGCGCCCAGATCCTGCAGCAGTGCGGACATGCCCTTGTCCATTTCGGGCAGTTTGCGGCGCATCATTTCGAAGTGCTGTTTGTGGGTGTCCCAGCCCTTGTAGTTGATGGTGACATAGGGGACGCCGTGCTCCACCAGTCGGCGCGCCATTAGGCAGGACTGGCCGAAGGTGCTTTTCCCGTAGCGGTCGCGCATCTCCGCGGGCTCCTGGGAAAGGTCGAAGAGTTTCCCCGAGTTGCCGAGGATGAGGTCGTATGCCTTTGCCTCGCACTGGTCCAGTTGCGCGAGACGGGGCTGCGCGGGAAGCGCCTTGCCGAGCGAATCGAGCCCATGCAGCAGTTCACGCCTTCCGCGCTGGCGCTCCTCGGAAATGCCCTCGGCCACCACACCCTCCACCGCAAAGGGCTGCCGGGCCGGATCGCCGCCCGTGCAGAAGGGCATGTAGCGCGGCCCCAGGAAACCGGCCTCGGAAAAGCGGCCCTGCGATTCCTCCAGGACGACATAGGGGGGGATCAGCCCCTGATAGCCATGGTCGTAGCCCTTGAACGCCGAAACCACGGCGCCCACGGAGGGATAGACCAGCCCGTCACCCGGTTTGTGCCCGGTTTGCACCATGTAGGAGGCGGTTTCGTGGGCGTTGATGCCGTGGGTCATGCTGCGGATGATGGAATACTTGTCCGCCTGCTGGGCGAGCAGGGGAAGCAACTCG
Source organism: Candidatus Hydrogenedentota bacterium (assembly GCA_903922535.1). The sequence continues at coordinate 5,513 of CAIXUF010000080.1, read as the reverse complement.
CAGATGCGGATGCCGTCCACATTGGTCGGGATGGGATTGGTGAGCGGCCCGCAGTAGTTGCGTCCCGCTTCGGGCTTGGGGTCGAAGGTGTCCAGATGGGAGGGACCGCCCCACATCCATATCTGGATGACCGCCTTGGCCGTGGCCGTCTTCGCCGGGGGCTGGGCCCAAAGGGCGCGCTGTCCAAACAGCGCGAGACCGGCCGTGCCGAGCAGCCCCTGCTGCAGCATGGCCCGCCGCGTGATGGCGTCGTTTCTGAACGAATCACTCATGACAAACCCTCGCACCGGGTTCAATGCCGGTAAAGAAATTCCTTGGAATTGATGAGCGTCCAGACCAGATCCGCCGCGGCCTGCCTGGGGAGCAGGCCCGGCGTTTTGGAGTAGGCCAGTATGGCCTCCATCTCGTCCTGCGTGGGCGGACGGGACAGGAGGTTCATGTAAATGCGCCGAACCACTTCCGCGGGCTTTCCCTTGGCCCCCTGAAACAGGGCGCGGAGGCGTTCGCTGTTCTCAATCTTCTTCTGTATGGCCGTCGAATTGAGCAGGTACAGCCGCTGGGCGTCGGTGGACTGGTTGTTCCGTTCCGATTCCAGGCCGGTGTCCCGGGTTGGACGGCCGAACATTTCGAGGAAGGCACTGGTGGTGCTGCCGTCGGCCAGGGTGATGGTGCGCTGGTCGTCCGGGATGAAGGCGAAGGGTTCCGGAATGGCGCTCGAATAGGATTCGCCCTTTCCGCCGATGCCGTCCAGAGCGTCAATGAGCACCTCCGCCTCCAGGCGGCGGATGGGATAACAGGCGAAACAGGCCTCGGCGTCGGGACTGTCACTTTTGGGAATGGGGGACTGCTGGTAGGTGCGGGAATTGAGGATCAACCGGTAGATGTGCCGCAGATCGTAGCCGGAAATGACCAGTTCCTTTTCCAGCCAGGCCAGCAGTTCGGGATTCACCGGAGGGTTGTCGGGACGGATGTCATCCGGCTCGTGGATGATGCCGCGGCCCATCAGCCAGCACCAGATGCGGTTGACGGCGGCCTTGGCAAACCAGGGATTGTCCTTGGCGACAAGCCAGGTGGTGAAAACCGCCCGGGGATCCTGGTCGGGGTTTATCTGCAGGGTGACGCCGTCGGGGAAGGTGGCCGGGAAGGGGGCGTCCGGCATTTTCGGGTCCAGACAGACGATCTCCTCTTTCCACTCGCCCGTCTTCTTGTAGGCGATGCGGGAGAAGAAGGCCGCCATGCCGGCGCGCCGGTCCTCGGGCCATTTGTCCATTCGCGTCCCCATAAAGGTCAGCGCCACGGCCCCGGCGATGTCTGCCGGTTTGCGGCCCTGGACAGCCCGGTAGAAATTCACGGGTGCCACGCGGAAATTGCTGCCGCTGCTGGTGAGCAGCGCTTTGGCAAACGCGTTGTACGGCATGTTGTCGCGCAGGGCATCATGAATCCAGCGGTGGTAGGCCTGCACGGCGTTGGGCCACAGATTGATGGGGAATTCGGCCTTCACCCGCAGCGCGTCGCACCATTTCATGGACCAATAATCGGCGAATTCGTTCCGGGCCAGGAGGCCGTCCACCAGCACCGCGCGCTTGTCCGGCCGGTTGTCCTGTAGGAAGAAGTGCGCTTCCATTGCGGTGGGCAGGGTGCCTATGACGTCCAGATAGGCCCTGCGGATGAATACGGCGTCCGAACAGGGATGGGCGGGTTGGATGCCGCGCGTCTGAAGATTGGCCAGCACCGCCTTATCCACGCCGTTGGCGGGTACGGGGCTTTCGGCCATTTCATAGGGGGCATGCACCACAGCGGGGGCGGACTGCATCCACAGGGAGACCGCACACAGCGAGAAAAGGGAGAGAACTCTCATGCTGGCCCTCGCATAACCCGGAACGGGCCCGGTTCACAGTGTTTCATGTTCATCCATTATACACGCCCAAGGCCGCACTCAGTGGAACACCCCCGTCCTCTGGAAGGTTCCATGGTGCGGCAAGCCCATGACAGAGCAGCCCACGAGGTCTTCGGTCCGGCCGTTTTGAGCGCAGCCCGCAGGCCCCGCCGCGTGCCATCAACGCGGGCGAACCATGGGGGCGCCAAGAACCCATACCGCAGCGCCCGTCAACCATGTAGTGGCTGCGGAGGAGCGTAAGGTTACGCGGTCGGATGCACAACCCGCTTTTGACTGTGCCCCCGGCCACCCTTCCAGAAGACGACCCTTTCCCGATTGTGGTTCGTGCTTAATAAACGATATTGAATACTACATCGTACTTGGCATGAAGCACACAAGCACAATGGAACGGATCTTGGAACGCATGGCGAAGATCGTGCGGATGGAGCGCGGCAGGCCGTGCATCGGCCGGGGCCGGGGAGTAACCTTGTGGAAAGGATGCGCATTCCGGAGCGCCGGGACTGGCGGGAAAAGGTGGAGTCGCTTGGGTTCATTTTCCACACGATGAACGGGGAACCGTACTGGAACGAGAAGATCTGCCACCGTTTTTCAGAGCAACAAATCGATGTCATTGCGCGCGCCACCAATGATTTGCACACCATGTGCCTCACCGCCGTGAAATACGCCCTTGCCAACGAGCGCCTGGCGCAGATGCCTGAATCGGCAGGTCTCAGGTCCAAACCATGGAAGAAAGATAATCGGGGGCCGGTTCTGTTGAACCGGCCCCCGTTGTGTCCTTCCTGCGCCAAACGGCGTGATCAGGCAAGCGGGTCCTTGCTTCCAAAGAGAGCCGCCTCAAGGAAGTTGAAAAGGGGGGTGGTCAAGGCGTTGTCAAAGAGGCCCATCAACACCTTCACGAGAATGCCCAGCAAATCATTCAACATGATTAATTCCTTCTGGTTTTGGTTTTGCGCCAGCGGCGCGGTTACCCGCTTCGTTGCCGATCAGGTGCTGATGCCAAGCAGGCCGTTCAGCGCGCCGGTGACGAGGTCGGTCAGAAAGGTTGAGAGGAAGCTGAACACTGCGCCGAGCAAACCTTGCAAAAAATCGTTGAACGCCATTTGAGGAACTCCTTTTTTGTCGTTGTTGTGGGACAGCCGACCATTATTCCTTGCTGCTGGGATGGCCCTGTGCCGAGTTGAGAAGGAATTCCGGATACGCCGGAATCCCGTGTTCATGAAGATCTAGTCCGTACAGTTCACCTTCTTTCGACACGCGCAACACTCCGGCCGCATTGACCAGTTTCATCATGATGAAGGCCACTGCAAAAGTTGCGACTGTAATGGTGGCGCTGCCGATAACCTGGGCGATGAGCACCGTGGTGCCGCCGCCATAGAACAGGCCCGTCAGGGGCGCCGAGTTGTCGGGTGCGAGCGGGCCGGTGGCGCCATACTGGCCTACGGCAAAGAGGCCCAGCGAGAGCGTGCCCCATATGCCGCAAAAGCCATGTACGGGCACGGCGCCGATTGGGTCATCCACCCGCAGCCATTCGAGCAGCTCAACGCCGAGCACCACAACAACACCGGCCACCGCGCCGATCATGACGGCGCCAAAGGGACTGACCCAGTAGCACGGGCAGGTTATGGCCACGAGACCGGCAAGAAAGCCGTTGACGGTGAAACTCAAGTCCCAGACTCTCGTCCAGATATACACGTAAGCCATCGCAGTCAGACCGGCGGCGCAGGCGGCGAGGGTGGTGTTTGCCGCGACACGGCCAACGCCCTCAAAATCCATGGCGGACAGGGTGCTGCCGGGATTGAACCCGTACCAGCCGAACCACAGAAGCAGACCGCCGCACGCGGCGATGGTAAGGTCATGGGGCCTCATCGGTCCGCCGCCGTCCCGCTTGAACCTGCGGCCCAGGCGCGGCCCGAGGACGATTGATCCCGCCAGGGCAATGAAGCCGCCGATGGTGTGGACCACCGTTGAACCGGCGAAGTCATGGAAGCCCGTGCCCAGGGAAGGCAGGAAGTTGCCCGCCGTGCCCATGGTCGCCAGGAAGCCGTCGGGACCCCAAGCCCAGTGGCCGATGATGGGGTAAATGAATCCCGAGACGCCGATGCTGTACAGCAAATCGCCCGCAAAGCCCGTCCGGCCGATCATCGCGCCGGAAGTGATTGTTGAGCAGGTGTCCGCGAAGGCGAACTGAAAGAGCCAGAACGCCAGAAAGGCGACGCCGGTGGTTTCATAGGTTGCCGGCGCGTTCTGCAGGAGGAACCACTGGTAGCCGATGAAACCGTTGCCGTGCCCGAACATGAACGCGAAGCCGAATGCGTAGAACAGGAGCCCGCAGAGGCAGGTGTCCACAATGCATTCCATCAGCACGTTCACCGTTTCGCGCGAACGGCAAAACCCCGCCTCCAGCATCGTGAAACCCACCTGCATTCCAAAGACCAGAAACGCGGCAATCAGGGTCCAGGCGGTGTTGATCGGATTGACGATGTCGTTGCCGGTGAGTGCCGGAGCATCGGCATAGGCCTCACTTCCGGCCAGGGCCGGGATGCCCCGAACAATGGCGAAGATCAGAAGAATGCCCAGGAATTTGCCCGCAAGGAGCAGGTAGCCGTAGCGCCGCCATTCCGGACTCCGCAGACGTTCCATGTAGCGGGACAATAGCGGTGAGAGTTTCGAGTTTGAGCATATCATGATGTCAATCCTTTCTTTGATATGTCAGCCCTGGTTGCGCGTGAACTTGCTCCCACGCATTCAGGTGTCTTCTGCAGATTTGCCATAGCGTTAACTCCTTTGTTGGACCGTTTGCCTTTCATCTGCCAGTAACAGCCGCAAACGGCGGCCGGTCTTCGGGACAACATGCAACCAAATGAAAGAACCATACATGGTCACTGCCACTTGTAGACACTTACGCAAGTGTCGTGCCAAGTGGTGCGGTCCGTATGGGAAAATGCGCCGCAGGTCATGTGCGGGTGCGGTGCGATCTTTCGCAAACCGCGCAAATTGCCTGCAAATATGGATATTTTGGGCCAAGATTGCTTCGGGAAACGGAGTCCTCTTTATGCCGCATATTGTTTCGCCGCGTACAATTGCCGACAGGCTTGTCCTTGCTTTGACCGGGCGTGGCCAACGGAGTCGTGCCATTCTTGTCAAGAAGGTTCCGTGCGGTAGGAATTCTTCAGACTGTATAGAATATGGATAAGCCCATTATAGCCATAACACAATACAAAAAATAACATATAAAAAATACATGCAAACACGATACGACAGAAACGTAGCGAGGGAAGCACGCGCCTGTTGACGAAAGGGCAAGGCGGACTGCGCGCGAACCTTGGAACGGCGTATGAATTGCGGGCGGGAGCATGCGCTCAGTGGACCTGGTGAACGCTGTCGACGCACGGGAGGGGTAATGCGGTCAGACTACTGGTCAGGTCCGCACTGATCACGCGGTGGACGGATCGCGGGATGATTGCAAAGCCAAACCGCCGTTCCCAAGGGGAACGGCGGGTGGCGCGTTTCTTACGTGTTCAAGAATGGCGGGGGCCGGCTCCCGAAGGAACCGACCCCCTGGTGTTGTCCTGAGACAAGGACAGACTAGAGGTTGTAGCCTGTTTCGCCGTGTTCT
>CAIXUF010000079.1 GCA_903922535.1 Candidatus Hydrogenedentota bacterium | reverse complement strand
CGATTTTCAATTTATCATACCTGGAGTTGGCGGAAAAGCGGCTCGTGCATTTCACGCACGGCAAAGGGCGCACCTATATGCAGCTCAACTTGGACTATGACGGGCAGGCACCGTTGAGCCGCGGGTCGGGGCTGAGCAAGCTGACGCGCTATGTCGAGGACCCCAAGCACATCAAGACCACTCTCTCCTGGGACGAGAAACTGCGGGTGTTTCTATGGATCGACTCGAACATTCCCTTCTACGGGCACTACGACCAGTATTGTCCCACGGTCTTGTCCGAACCCGCAATCCAGTCGCTCAAGGACGTCTATCAGAGGCGTTGTGCCGGGTGTCACAACCGCGCGGGGCGGCCGGATACACCCGCCTATCTGGATCCTTCCAGCATCGCCGTTCATACGGGGCCGAGCCCGGGACAGTGGAATATTGCCGAAAGCGGCCTGCGGGTCAGGCACCTCAACCTGACGCATCCCGAACACAGCGCGGCGCTCCGGGCGCCCCTGGCCAAGCAAGCGGGAGGTTGGGGCCTGTGTCAAAAGGACGGCGCGCCCGTGTTCGCCGATGCGAAGGATGCCGATTATGGCAAGATGCGGCAGGCGCTTGAATCGGGCGTCCAGCGCAAGAGCGGCATCTCGGCGCAGAGCGTCAGCGAGTTGTTGGGGAACAAATGAAACGCACCCTCGCCCTCCTTGTCTCCGGGCTGCTCGCGCAGGGCGACGCGGTGGCTCAGACATCTGGCCAAACTGCGACGGCGGCCGACCGGCAGTACCGGGCACAGTGGATCTGGTGCAAGGTCGCTTCCCCTGAGCCGTTTCAGTTCGTCCGCTTCCGTAAGACGGTCGAGTTGGCCGCGTTTCCTGAGCAAGCGACTGCCTACATCACGGCCGACACCTTCTACCGCCTTTGGATCAATGAGCAGTTGGTGATGCACGGCCCCGCGCGGAGCAGCTTCGACAAGGCGATGGTCGATCCGGTCAATGTTGGCCGGTATCTTAAGCAAGGCACAAACTCCTTAATGATCGAAGCGCTCCACGGCTGTGGGCCCTTCGAGGCTATGGCCAAAGCCCCGGGGATGCTGTGTCAGGTGGAGGCCACCCTCGGCGGCAAGCGAACGATTCTGGCCGCAACCGACGCGACCTGGGAAGCCTCGGAAATCACCGCCTGGAGCCGCAAGTCTTTGCGATTCACGTTCATGCGCGGATGGATGGAGGATTACGACGCGCGACTCGTCCTCCAGGAGAAGGTGGCCCCGGCGACGGTACTCGGCAAGGTGGGCATGCCACCGTGGACAAAGGTGGAGCTTCGCGACGTTCCGCTGCCGGCACCCCTGGTGGAGATCCGCCCGGCGTCGATCTTGGCGGTTCAGCGGGGCGACGGATTCGCGGGAGATTTCATGTGGGACACACGGGTTAATTCGCGCGAGGAGTGGGACAGTCGCGCCGGGTGGTTCCGCCGGCTGCAGACGGAGCGCCTGAAAGCCGACCCGTCGGCCGCGACGAATGCGCAAGCCCTGACGAAAGCGGGCCAGGGCGATGCCGTCATGCATGGTGAGGGGACCAGCATCACCTGTGAGTTCGAACGCGGCTACGTGGGGTTCATCGGCTTCGAGGTGACGGGCAAGGCCGGGGAAGAGATCGAGATCGCCTGGCACGACCGCCCCGCGGATGATGGCGACGTGCGCCCCTGCGCCCAAACCGGACGGAATGGCTTCCATTACACGCTTCGCGAAGGCCGGCAAAGCTTCCTCTGTTTCAATCCGCAGTTTGCTCGTTTCCTGCGCATCGCGCATCGCGGCGCAGGCGATGTGACCGTCCATCGGCTGGGTATCACGGAATTCCGCTTCGTCGCCGAGCCGAAGGGCGACTTTGCCTGTTCCGACGAAGGGATCAACCAGGTGTACGAGGCCGCAAGGTGGACGGCCGCCTTGAACACTCTGGACGCCTTCATGGATTGCCCACACCGGGAACGCAACGCCATGCAGGGGGTGGAAGCCTACTGGATGCTGAAGGCCGTCTATCCCCTTTTTGGCGACACAAGCGTCAGCCGCCGCAGCATCCTCTGGGGCGCCGACGGCGTGGAGGATCCCCAAGGAAAGACCTTTGGCCCGCCCGGCATGGTGCAAATCGCCTACCCGATGTACCTTCCGGCCTTCGGTTTCATCATCCCCAACGTGCCGCTTTTCTGGGTGCTGCAGGCGGGCTTGTACGAACGATGCTCCGGCGACACACAACTCATCCGGGACATGATTCCCGTCATGCGGCGCAACCTGGCCGCGTTCGACCGTTGGCGCGACAGCGATGGTCTGATCGAGTCCTATCCGAATCCTGATTTGGCGTTGTTCTTTGACTGGGCCGAGATTCGGAAAGATGGCGTCTCGGTCGCGCTGAACGGCGTCTATGCCAGGACGCTGGATGAGGCAGCGCGCCTCGAGCGCTTGGCGGGCGATGCTCAACACGCCGCCGACTTCGACAAACTGGCGCGCCAAGTGCGCAGTTCGCTGAACCGCCTCTGTACGAACGACACCTTCTATCCCGACGTGCTCGTGCGGAATCCGCAGGCCAGCCTGGTCCCCTCCCGCGAGACATCGGAAACGACGCAGTATTATGCAATGTGGGGCGGTATCCCGTCGCCTGACCGCGAGCGGCGAATGTGGCAGGCCCTGCGGGACGATTTTCTTCCCACACCACTTCAGAGGCTCCAGCCGATCCGGGGACTGAGCCGCGGGGGGCTTTATACCTTCCTTGAACGCCTAGAGTTGGCCGCGCGGCACGGCGACCACGCCGCTCTGCTGCGCGACGCCAAAGCGATGTTTCTGCCCATGGTCCAGAACGCACCCGGCACCTTGTGGGAAGGCCCGGCGTCCGGCATGCGACCGGAAGCCCAGCGCGGCCTTGCCCTATGTCACAGCATTGGCTGTGGAGTGGCCGGAATCCTGACCGAAGAAGTGCTGGGCATCCGCCTGGGATTCCCCCTGAAGATCGCGCCGCACAGCGGAGGAGCCCTGAGATCATGCCACGGGTTCATGACCACGCCCAAGGGGCGGGTCCAGGTGGCCTGGGACTCACAAAAGGACCGCTATCACTTGCAACTTTCGCTGCCCGCCGGCGTCACTGCGGAAGTGGTTCTTCCGCCGGAGGCGAAGGCCATCTGGCACTCGGCCCCGGCCGCGGACTCCTGGCCGGATACGCTCAACCTGGCCGGCGCTGTCACCGTCGAGGTTGCGCCGGGGAGGGTTAAGGTAGAATGAACGTCCTTTCTGTGCCAGTCTGGTTTACGGTGATCTTGGCCCCGGCACAGGCACTGCGTGGCGCATTGGAGTGTCGCAGACGGGGGAGCGATGCTACGCCGATACGACGCCTGGCAGATGAAGAGCAGCCCTACTTGATCTGTCGGTAGGCAATCCAAGCCACTTGGGGCTTGGCCAGCGCCACGGGCAGCCCGTCTTCCATCAACTGGCGGCCGCTCATCCGTGCATTGCCTTTGCCCAGCATCTCTTCCGCATCCGGCAGAGGCTGAACTCCGCGCAGGCCGCCGCCCCCCTCAAGGCTGGCTACCCACACTTTCAGCTCAT
>CAIXUF010000078.1 GCA_903922535.1 Candidatus Hydrogenedentota bacterium | reverse complement strand
CGAAACGAGTGGACAGCTTGGTCCGAAACCGGTGGACAGCTTGGACCGAAACGCGTGGACAGCTTGACCGAAATACGCAGTCACCATGAACACGGCGATGAACCCCATGATCCGGCCCACGCGGACCGGGTCCACCTGCCCGCCCTTCGCGAAATCGTACAGCACCGCCAGCAACACCACGCCGATGATGTCGTCGAGGACCGCGGCCCCGAGCACGATCTGCGCCTCGGGGCTTCGCTGCCGCCGGAGATCCGCCAGCACGCGAACCGTGATGCCGATACTGGTCGCCGTGAGGGTGCCCCCGATGAAAAGACTCGTGATCTGGGACAGGTGGAAGAGCCCGCGGCTGAGTCCGTAGCCCAGGCCGAAGGGCGCCGCGACGCCGACGAGGGCGACCATCAGGGCGGTGGGGCCGGTCTTGACCATCTTGGCCATGTCGGTTTCGAGGCCCACCTCGAACAGGAGCAGGATGATGCCGATTTCGGCCAGGGCCTTGATCGTATCGCCCGGGGCCATGAGCCCCAGCAGGCTGGGGCCCATGATGACCCCCGCCAGCAGTTCGCCGATGACGGCGGGGGCCTTCAGCCTCGCCGCCAGCTCGCCGCAGATCCGCGCGCCCAGAAGCACCGCCATCAACTGCAGTAAGAAGTTATGAGATTCCATCCCCCGGGACCTTTCGAGTCCCGTAAAGATACACGGGGCGGACGCGAGGGCAAGGCCAAGCGCACAGATCAACTAGTCTGCGGCGGCGGCCGCAGCGGCAGGGGCAGGCGCAACGCGGGAAGCAGCGCCGCGCACGAAACCGCCCGCCTGTGACCAGCCGCCGGTGTCGGTCGGCGCCTAGATTCGGGAAACTGGCATTTCTGGGCCTCCGCGTTGCTCGAGCGTCTGACATGGGCTATACTGCCAAAATGGGTTAGGAGCCCATCCAAAGGAAGGAGTGCCGTATGAGCATCGCGTTGAGCGAAAAAGACGGAGGCAAGACGCTTGAAGTGAGGTTGACCGGCAAGTTGGGCGCGGAGGATTACGGGGTCTTCGTGCCCGCCGTGGATCGCTTGGTGCAAAAGCACGGCAAGATCCGCATGCTGGTGGCGATGCATGAGTTCCACGGCTGGACCGCCGGCGCCGTGTGGGCGGACACGAAGTTCGCCACACACCATTTCCACGACATCGAACGGCTCGCGCTCGTCGGCGAAACCAAGTGGGAGAAAGGGATGGCGGTGTTCTGCAAGCCCTTCACCGCGGCGAGCGTCCGCTATTTCGACCACGCCAGCATCGCCGAGGCAGAAGACTGGCTTGCCGGGACGTGAAACGCCGGGGGCAGGTTGGAGAGAAGGCAAGGCGCCGCCCGCATTCCGTCCGCACGCCGGTGTGCGAAGTGCGAGGCGTGCATGGTAGGGATATACCCCATGGAGTCCGCACGCTTGGCGGGGGTAGCATTTCACTATGACTACGAACAATTCGACCGTTGCCGTCTATCCGTCGCACATGGCCGCCGAAGTGGCGGTCAAGGAACTCAAGCAGTCGGGATTCGATATGATGAAGCTCTCGATTGTCGGCCGGGACTACCAGACCGATGAGCACGTGGTCGGCTACTACAGTACAGGCGACCGGATGAAAGTGTGGGGCAAGACAGGCGCCTCCACCTCGAGAGGCTATGGGCATCCAATATCACGCTCACGACGCGCCTGGTAGACGCGGGTACGACGTCCATGCTGCTCAGAATGGTCCAGTCGGGACGCCTCGACGCCAAGAAACTCGTCAGTCACCGATTCCGACTATCGGAAATTGTGGAAGCGTACGACACCTTCGTGAACGCCGCGAAGCAGCGCGCGATAAAGGTGGTGCTCGAGAACGCGGGAGAAAGCCACTGAGCCTCGGAGAATAGACATGAGCAAACCAACCCACCCCCTCTACTGTCTTGTGCCTGCTGACGTCGAGGGCTTCGATTCTTTGGTCGCACTGGCCTTGGATATGCGCTGGACATGGAACCATGCCACTGACGAGGTATG
>CAIXUF010000077.1 GCA_903922535.1 Candidatus Hydrogenedentota bacterium | reverse complement strand
GTCTATGAAAAAGGCATTACACTCAGCCGCACGGAAAAGAAGATCCTTGAAGACAGGCTTATACGTTCAGATTCCCTTCCTTGGTGGGATGTGACAATCAAGCCAAAACTGGTACATTAGAAAGTGCATGTCCCCTTAGTAGTTGGTCGCTTCGTGAAATTCCTTTTCTGCCTCTGCATGGAAGGAATAGGAGATCATTCAAAGCGTTTCCAAATCCGTCCAAACACCTCATCTCCGGGAACAGCAACCTGTTCGCCGGAACGAAGTTCCTGAAGCCGTCGACGGGCGACCTCCGTCCATTTCTTGTCTATTTCCTCGTTCGGCGCGTTGAGACTTTTCAATAGCGAATCGACAAGGACAGCCCGCTGTTCCACGGGAAGAGAGGTAACTTCATCAATAAGGTCTTTTGTGCTCATCGCATTGCTCCGGTACGGTTTACTTGCAGAGAAAGTATACCACCCGCCCCCATAAGCGTAAACGTCCGGGGCGCGCTGTCACTTCCTGCCCATTTCCACGATGACCCAGCGTCCGCCTTCTTTCGCCAGATAGAGGCTTCTGCACACCGCTCCCTTGCGCGTGCCGATGGAGACGGGCTTGACAGACGCCTTGTCGCCGTCGACGACAATGTCGGCGTTTTCAAGGTCTATGCGGCCGTCCTCGTCCACCATCTTCTGTCCCAATTCCGTCATGATCTCCGTAATGGCGGTCTTGTCGCCGAACTCGGACGTGAACTTCTCCGAATAGAACGACATGACCCGGGCAACGTCGTTTGCCAGGAGGCCCTGTTTCCATTGCTCCGCCACCGCCATGACCTGGGCGCGGTCATCGGGCGCTTTCGCCACGGTGGCACAACCCGCTGCCGCGAAAAAGGCCAGAAGGGAAACGGAGAGCCTCACGATTGAACTGGGATGCATCATCTTTCCTCGGGTCCGGTACGTCCATGACATGCAAACGACAGCGCGGGACCGCGCCCGCCAATGCCCAAACTTGCGGCCAAGTATAGCCCAATCCGGCGCGGCACGCGAACGGCAACCCGCATGCCGGGAGGCGCGGAAACATAGTGTCCCTGAGGTGTGTTCCCTTGCAGGACAACTCAGGAGAACGTCATGAAGCGCATCGAGGAACAGATGGCCTTCTATGAGGCCTACCACCGGCACCCGCTCAACAAGCTCACCCATTTCATCGGCATTCCCGCCATTGTCTTCTCAGTGCTTGTGTTGTTCAGCGCGGCATCCGTGCCTGCGGGTGGTGTTGCGATCACCCCCGCGATGCTGCTCGTTGCGGTTGTGCTGGCCTACTACTTCCTGCTGCAACCGGCCTTCGGCTTTGGGATGACCTTGTTCCTTCTGCCCACCCTGGCGCTGGCCCGCCAAGTGGGGCAGCAGCCATGGCCTGTGGTTGGCATCGTGTTCTTGGCATTCTTCCTTGGCGGCTGGGTCTTTCAGGTGGTCGGACATGTGGTCTTTGAAAGGCGGCGTCCGGCCCTGATGGACAACCTGTTCCAAATGGTCATCGGCCCGATCTTTCTCGTGGCGGAACTGTTCTTCTTTCTTGGTTGCCGGCCGGAGCTTCACGCCCGCATTCGCGAATTGTCCCATCGGCATGACCCGGCATGACGTTCAATGGCTATTGTGCCGCGATGCCCGGCTCGCCCCAGCAGGCCCAGTCGCAAACGTAATCGCCATCGGCGTCCGTGACGAGCGAAAGCACCACGGCCCTGCCCGCCCATGGACTCAAGTCGGCGCGCAGTTCCTGCCACGCTCCGGCCACCGTCTTCACCTGTGCCAGCCCGACGCCGTTGGCCTCAATCCGGAAAATGACCCCTGTCGATTTTTCCGCGCCGTCGCGCAGCCCCACCCATGCATGAAACAGCGCAGGCGTGGAGGGCAAAGTGAGTGGAACCAACACTTCGGTTCGGCCATGATCCGGCGGATGAGCGAAGAGTCCCGGCCGTTTTACGCCACCGACACTATTCTCGCAGACCGCCAGCGCCGGGACATTGGCAGATTCGTTCACGGAGCCGTTGCTGATATGGAACACCTCGCGCGGTGTCGCGGCGAGGTCAAGGGGCAACGCGGCCATCGTGGGGCGTTCACGCAATAGATACACCGAACCCGGGAATTTCACCGGGATCGTGAATTGGTCGGTGTTGGGCAGAGCAGGCCGTTCTCCCAATGCGGATAAGGCCATGCTCCACGGGCCGGGTCCGGGCACCAGCGTCACGTCGGCTTCCGCCTTGGCGTGACGCTCAATCCGGGGATTGAACCACTCCGCCCAGTCGTAGCTGGGGTTCTTGTTCGGGCCGGGATCGACGGACAGGGTAATCTGGACCTGCTTTCCTGCGAACTTCCGCACATCGAGCGTCAGCGGTTGCTGGGTGCAGGTGGCGTTCAATACCCCGGCTGAAACTTCTTCTCCGTCAACCTGTGCGGTCACGCCAAAGACCACGCCATCGGAACGATTGGCCCCTTCGGCACCGGTGTTAAGCGCCACCATGGCGCCGAACCGTTCCGCATTTTCCGGCAAAGTGAGCGGCACCCGCATAAAGGAGATGCCGGCCATGCCCATATAGGGCGGATGGGCGGACAGGTGGTCGCCGCCCCCCTCAAAGCGGCCACCGTTGGCGGCGTGCAGTTCTCCCCGTTCCTCCGCAACAACGCCTTCGAAGGACTTGGTTCCGCAGGTCGCATCGGCCATCAAATCGCCGATGCGCAGGGTGAGATCGCTGCCCGTGCGGGATCGCGCAAAGGCGATGGCATTACGGCATGCGGCTGCGTCCATGGTGAATCCCGAGGGAAACGCCGAGGCCACGTGGAAGGCGGTCTGGTCGGGAACGCCCTCGTGCCAGGGATACCACGTCGCGGGGTCCAGGTTGAGGGGCTGCGCGTCGTCATAGGCCTGCCAGCCGTCAATCATTCCGCCTCCTGTCGCGGCGCGCACGCCGTAAAGTGTGCGGATAACATCGCGGCCTTCGCAGACCAGCCGGCGGTCAGATGTGTATCGGGCTGTCCCGCCACCCGTCAATCGCAATGGAAAGGCCGTGCCGTTTGGCCAGTCTCCGTCGGGATCGGGGCGCACCCCCTTGCCCTGCCAGAAAGCGGCCTCGTCAAAGAACTGTGCGGAGAAACCCGTTGGCTGTTTGAGCGTGTTCACATTCGGCTTGAGCGTGGGGATGACGCCATAGTTGCGGTAGGCCTCCTGCCATGCGCCGTATATCTGGCCGTCCGTGGGCGCGGCACAGCCGAGATAGCCGTAGATGATTGTGTACGGTCCGAGCAGGTAAGAGCTGATCGGGTGCGTCATGTGCAGTTTTTCGACGCTGAACGTGCCCTTGGTGTGGTCCATGCCGAACAGGTGGCGCTGGGCAAAGGCCTCCATGCGGCAGGTGACCTCGTCGAGTCCCTCGCCGCTGAGCGCGATGCCGGGCAGGGCGGCCCGAAGGTCGCGGTGCAGCGCGACGCTCCCCTCGATCATGGTCATGCCCTCGACCAGCCCGTTGTTGTCGTTGTCGATGCACAGCGTCTGGTCCAGGTGCAGCGCGTCGATGGCGTGGTCGCGGCACAGTCTCGTGAACCGCTCCACCAGCATATCGCGAAAGGCCCTGCAGGCGGGATTGATGTAGGCAAACTTGATGGGTGGTTCGGCGTCGCCCCAGTACCACCATTCCGGCTCATGCGCGTTCCACGGACTCTTCACCTGGTATGGCTGGAACTGGGCATAAAGGGGGTTCAGCGGGTCGCAGCCGAAGTAGTTGCAGTGGAGCATCACGCGGAAGCCCAGCGCATGGGCGCGTTCAACAAAGGGATCGAGGCGGTCCACCGGCTGGTCGTAGGTGGGGTAGTCTCGGTCATAACCGGACTTGCGCCAGTCGTAGGAGTAGATGATTGTCTGTTTGGGATCGAGCCGCAGCGGCAGCGCCTCCAGCGTGGTGAGGTCGAGCGGCATGGTCACGCAGGCGCGGATGTCCTTCACCCACGCGGGCTGCTGCCGCTCCACGGGCGTGGGGGAGAAGGTCTTCTCCATCCAGTCGCGGTACCGTTTCGCCGCGACGCGCCAGTCACCCGTGTACGCGCCGACACGCCAGCGCAGTGGTCCCACCTCGCGCTTGTCATCAAAAGGCGCGTTGGCGATGGTCACGAAGGACAGCTTCCATCCGTCCGAAGACCGCTTCACCACCAACCGTTTGTAGCCGGGCTTGGGGTCCTCGGCCCGGACGTAGAAACCGCCGTTGTCCCCTTCGACAATCACCAGGCCCGCCTCCCAGAGCATGGGATAGTCGAAGGACATTTCCGCGCCGGGCGAGTTGCGCGTGAGCCGCAGACCCGAGAAGGCGGGCACGATGACATTCATGTCCAGTGGAATACCGCCCACGGACCATTCCACACCCCACAGTCCCGGCGCGGGAGACGATGCGCGCTGGGTGAGCACAAGTTCGCCCGATTCGGCGTCAAAGGCGCAGCGCTGCTCTATGCGCGTTCCTTCCGGCGCGCCGGTTGGGGTCAACGCCTGCTCTTCGCCCTGCAAACCTGCCCCGGCGTCGCTGTTTTGGACTTCCGTAACCCAGTAGTCGCCCGTCAGGGTGTGGACACCTGCCCGTATGTCCTCAGAATTGGCACGGGAAAGCGTTGTTCCCTGTGAGTCGGCAAGCGTCGTCAATGCGCCGCGGGTGAATTGTGCGCGGAGCCCGGGCGCTTCATCCACGGCACGGACGGAAGACATGAACGCGGTGCTTGTAATGAAGACTGCCAGATGGCAGAAACGGAATGCATGCCTGATGTTCACGGAATCTGATCCTCAAGGTTGTCGGCACCACGCGGCCGCCCGCACTATAGGCGGCAATGACCCGGGGGATCAATGGGTGATGCTGGAACGATCTGAAAACAGTCTGGGGGTCATTGCTGAGGGTCTGGACATCCGAAGCATTTGGGAAACGGAACAATGGCCGATTGGTCAATCAGGAGTCCACATGCGGCAAATCGTTGCGGCAGGGCAGGCGTCCACCGACGTTCCTCCGGTAAAGCCGGGCAATTCAAATTCGGTATAATGGATAGATGGCGGCAGGCCATGCACAACAATCTGGCTGTGGGTGTTGCGGAACAGGGCTCAATGTCCTGTTGCTCACAGCGGGGCTTGAAGGAGACAACAGAATGAACGCGGCGAAGATAATGGAAGACGGTGATCTTAGACTTCCGCAGGAGGTGGCGGAAAAGCTCAATGTTAGGCCGGGCGATTCCATGGGCGTCGAAATGGATGCAGATGGAACCGTGCGGCTGTATCCCAAAAGGACCAAGATTGAGGAAGTGTGCGGGATGCTCCATCCGCCTGCCGGAGTTCATTTGACGATCGAACAGATGGATGAGGGGGTCGCGAACGCGTTTCGGCGGGGCGAACCATGAAGGCGCTCGACACCAACGTGCTCGTGCGCTTTCTGGTTTGCGATGACGCCTCAATGACGGCCAGAGCCCGGCTTCTGTTTGAACAAGCCAGGGATGCGGGCGAGCCGCTCCTCGTCTCCAATCTGGTTCTACTTGAAACCTTTTGGGTGCTGGGGTATTCCTATGGATTTTCGCGGGAAGCAATTCTCGACGTGGCTGCCCGTCTGCTGACACTCCCCTCGGTCACGTTCGAATCGCATGACATGGTTCAAGAATTCGTCCGCATGGGGCAGTCCTCAACATTCGACATTCCTGACATTCTGATAGGGCTTCAGGCCAAGAATGCGGGCGCGGATATCACGCTTACCTTCGACAAGAAGGCCGCGCGAAGCGGCCTGTTCGAGGAAATCGCGTAAGCGGACCGGAAGGGCAAAGCCAAAGCCGTCGCACAAGGGTCGCATTGGGTTGGGCGGTCGGAGCCTGGCGCACCGGACCAAGTGCAACAACAAGGTTTTTTTCCATGTTCCACAAGCTAAAACAGAAGTTTAAGCGGTATTTCCTCACGGGACTTTTTGTGCTGCTGCCCGTGGTGGTGTCGTTGAAGGTGTTCCTGTGGCTGGTCACCTATGTGGACAATCTTCTCAAGCCCACGTTTCAGCGCGTCTTTGGAGAGTACGTCTTCGGGATCGGCATTGCCATCATCCTCCTTCTGCTGCTCGC
Source organism: Candidatus Hydrogenedentota bacterium (assembly GCA_903922535.1). The sequence continues at coordinate 12,555 of CAIXUF010000077.1, read as the reverse complement.
GGTGGGCATGTTTGCCCAGAACTACATCGGCAGACGGCTCGTGTGGCTCGTGGGGGTCCTGTTTGACAGGCTTCCGTTCATCCGCACGATCTACTCCGTGGTGCGGCAGTTGATCGAGCCCTTCTATTCGGAAAAGGGCAATTCCTTCCGCCATGTGGTGCTGATCGAGTATCCGATGGAGAGGCGGTACGCGCTGGGCTTCATCGCGAACGAGGATGCGGGCACGGTGGACGGCGAGCGGCTGGTCACCGTGTTTATGCCCACAAACCACCTGCACCTGGGCTACCTGGTGATCATGCCCGCAAAGGACGCGATTCCGGTGGACATCGGCGTGGAGGACGCGCTCAAGACCATCGTGTCCTGCGGCATCGTGCTTCCGGGAAAGTTCGACATTGAGGCGGGGCGGCTGGTGGGCCTGCGCAGGGAGCTGCCTCCCGAGTCGGAGGATCTGGAATCTTTGGAGTAGCGGGGCCTGCGTGGCATGGGCATCCTGCCCATGAACTTCAGATACGGGTGGGACGACCTTGCCACGAATGACTGGCCTGTCCGGCCCCTCAAGTGTCGCGCAGGAGAAACCGTTTTATGGCGGTGGCCCGGCCGGTGATTTCATCGGCGTCGACGAGCACGGCGGAAAAGATCACGGGGCCGCCGGCAACTTCGAACTTGCGCGGCATCGCCGTCAGAAACTTCTCGATGACGGTGTTGGTGTCCATGCCGATGACCGAGTGATAGGGGCCGCACATGCCCGCGTCGGTGATGTACGCCGTGCCGTGGGGCAGCACCCAATCATCCGCGGTCTGCACATGGGTGTGCGTGCCCAGCACCGCCGAGCAGCGCCCGTCCAGATACCAGCCCAGCGCCACCTTCTCCGAGGATGCCTCCGCGTGCATGTCGACCAGAATGATCTTTGTCTGCCGTGACAGGGCGGCGATTTCCAGGTCGGCCTGCAGGAAGGGGCAGCGGATCGGCTCCATGAACACCCGGCCCATCAGGTTCACAATCCCGGCGGTGCGCCCGTCGGGCAGCGTGAAGAGCACACTGCCGCGGCCCGGTGTTCCCTCGGGATAATTGGCCGGACGCACCACGTCGGGCATGCCCGAGATGCCCTTGACCATCTCGTTCTTGCGCCACGCATGGTTGCCCAGGGTGAACACCTGCACGCCGAGCGCGCGCAGTTCCCCGACAAGCACGGGCGTGACGCCGAGCCCTGCTGCGGCGTTCTCGGCGTTCGCCACGACAAGCTCAATTTTGTGCCGTTCACGGATTTCGGGAAGGTGGCGGGCCACGGCCTGACGGCCCGGCCTGCCCACAATGTCGCCAATGAATAGAATGCGCATTCCGTCATTGTAGACGCTGACGGCGGGCGCGGTCCAGTTGCGGACGGCGCTGGTTGTCGCGGCAACAGTCCGTGCCGCCACCCCGTCTACCGCAATCGGGAAGCACCACCATTGCCACATGGGTGGCCGCAGGCACCGCGTACAAGATTCATGGGATATCCGGGGACAACAACCGGTTTGAGGACCTGAGCGACGGAACGTTCACGGTAACGCCTTAGGGCCACCGTTTCCCTTTTCGGGAGTCAGCCTGTTTGTGGCTGTCTTTCCACTGTAGATCGCCGACGACGCCGGTCCGGGGTTCGCAATCAACCGCGCTGCAACATCCGGTTGCAGGCCTCCGCGAAATGCGGCGGTCCTTCATTTCCCGACGGAGTTTCCGCCAATAATACCCTTTGACATTTTTTTCCTTTTGGGTTAGTGTATGTGCCAGGAGAAAAAAGAGGGCGCTGACATGAAGAAGCAAGGGTTCACGCTGATCGAGCTGCTGGTTGTGATCGCCATCATTGGAATCCTGGCCGCGATCCTGCTGCCGGCCCTGGCGCGGGCGCGCGAGGCCGCGCGGCGCTCCAGTTGCGCGAACAACCTCAAACAGTGGGGGATTATCTACAAGATGTACACGAACGAGTCCCCTGGCGGGAAGTTCCCGCCCATGGAACTCGAGATAGCGCAGAATCAGGACCCCAACAATGCCGGCAGATGGGACCTTTACGTTGCGGCGGGACCCAAAGTGACGGCGATCTATCCGGAATACCTGACCGACCCGTCGATCGTTGTCTGCCCGTCGGACGCGACAGAGACGGTTGCCAACCTGAAGGATGAGGAAATCCCCGCGCTTGGACTCCACAAGGGCATGTGGCATCTGGGGTATCATCTGGGCGGGGGCAGCGGCGTCAATGACATTGACATGAGCTATGTCTATCTGGGCTGGCTGCTGGACCTCATGGACGACAAGGATTTCCTGCCCGCGTCACAGTGTTATGTGGCGACGGCGGCCTCCCTGCTTGGGGCCAGCATTCCCGCAGAAACCCTTGTTCCGGCCCAACTGGCCCTGGCGATTGCGCAGATGGGCCTGGGGAACATAGCCGTCGCCGGCGCGCTGGCCTCTCCCAGCGCGGACAATGCCCAACTGGTGAACAGCACGGTTGACAGTGACACAAGCGGTTCCTACCTGACCGCTTTGAACGGCATCAGTTATGGCAACGGCCACGGCAACACGGTATACCGGCTCAAAGAAGGCATCGAGCGGTTCATGATTACGGACATCAACAACCCGGGGGCGTCATCCAACGCGCAAAGCTCGATCTTCATCATGCTGGACGACTTGGGCACCGCCGGCACCGCCACCCTTTACAACCATATTCCGGGCGGATGCAACACGCTTTACATGGACGGGCATGTCGATTTTATAAAGTACCCGGGCACCCAGCCGGTCAATTCCGGTCTGGCCAGCATTATGGCGCTGTTCAAGGCGAATTGACGCGCGGGCATGCCTGTCCGGCCGCCTCTTCAAGGCCGCACCGGTAATTCCGCCGTAAACGCCCGCTGCCGCAGCAACATTCTCGTCCCCTCTCCGGCCAGCCGCAGATACCAGTCGCTCGGCAACCCCTCAAACCCTACGAAATGCGCCTGCACCGGCGGCGCGCTCGTCACCTTGAAAATCGCCGTTCCCTCGTCCACCTCGTCAAACATCGCCACGTATCCCATGTCCAGGCCCAGTTCCGCCGCCGCGCAAAACTGCTTCCAGAAGAAACGCCCGCCCTGCCGTTCAATGATCGACGTCCCCGGCGCAAGCTGTTTTAGATTGTCCCAACTGAAGCCCGGATAGAACACCGGCAAGTAGAGCATCCCCAGCCGCCGCGCCTCTTCGATGTCCGCCTTCCAATAGTGCGTGGACGCGTACTTGTTTCCCTCCTTGTCGATGGAGTAATTGCCCACATTCCACGGGCACATCAGGTCGAAACGGCGCAGGAACGCCGGCCAGCCCGGCGTCGTCTCGGTGCGCCATTCCCACTCGCAGCCGCCTGCGAGAAACACTTTGTACTTCGGATCGTTCTTGAAGAAGTCAATGATGCGGTTCGCAAGCTCCGCCGTTACGTTCTGTTTCGGATAGAAACCCCACACCATCAGTACCGGCAGTCCCTTTTCATGCAGATAGCGGTCATCGTTGGTCACCCCCGCGTCCACCAACCGTTTCCAGTCGTTCGTCATGGACTCAAATACTTTGTCCGGGGGCATCGCCGCCATGTCATAGGCCACCGCCCACACCCGGCCCGTCGCGTTCGCCGCGTCCCGCACATGCTCCAGCACCCGCCGGTGCGAGTCATACATCACCGATCCCTCGGGCCCTTCCGGCAGCCCCACCAGAAACCTTTGCAGCCACACCCCCTGAATTCCGCACTGCGCCATCCACTGAAAATGCCGCAACACCACTTCCCTGTTATCCGAAGTGTACAGCGTCGCCGGCCTGCCATCGGGATAGGTGAACCCGTCCGCCCGGCACTGTTCCCCTTCCCCGTACTCCGCCATGTCCGGCCACATCTCAAAGGTCAGCGTCTCCGGCACTATCCGCTTTGTATCCCGGCTCCAGTGCACCCAGCCTGTATTCAGCCTGTCCCCCGGACACCGAAACCACCCCTGATAGCCGCACAGCGTCTTTCCGTGAATGGTCGAGGCGTCGATTCTCTCCCCCTCCGCCATCGCCGCAGACGGCAGCAAAGCCATAACAGCAAGAATCCATCGCATGGCGGAAGCCTCCATTGATTGAGTGGAATACCATTGCATCCGGCCCGGCACCGGATCAACAACCTGCTGCCCAAAGCCCTTCTTTTTGCCTGCAGCCGCTTGAAATACACCATCACGCACACCCCGGAGTTTGAACCCCGTTTGAAAAAGCCCAACGACATGAAGAAGAACCCGTGTTAATGTGCCGAAAAAGGTCCGAAGCGTATTCTCCATCCGACAATTAGGATGGGCTGCACCGTTCATTATTTGCAGTTTTGTCATGGCGCTCCAGACGCAACGTTTCGACGGGCCTCTCCCGGAAACACACAACGGCAAAGTCCTGTATAATTGCGTGAAAACGGCGACGCAGTGTATTCTCATTCTTATGTTGGCGATCACCCATGACGGCACAATTGAGGAGAAAGAACTTGAGATGGCTAAAGTACGTGGGATTTCTCTGCATAACAGTTGTCGCACTGCTCGTTCTTGCTGAGGTCGCAGCCAGGATCCTCATATGCCATTTTGCCGGAGGCGACGGCCTGCTGATCTTCGGAAGCGTTGACGAGTTCAACAAATATGGCCTCTCCCGGAGCCGGATGATTCCACACCCCTATCTCGGGTTTGTCATGTGTCCCAACTACAGGAAAGGGGGCACATCGATTAACTCGCACGGTTTTAGGGGCGAGGAATTTGCCATGCCAAAGCCCGCGAACGAGTTTCGGATTGTGTGCGTCGGCGGCTCCACCACCTTTGATGACGAAATTGACGACAACGCAAAAACGTGCACCGCACGGCTGCAGTGCTACCTGGAGCAAAGAGGCTATTCGGCAAAGGTGATCAACGCGGGAGTGCCCGGATGGAGCAGCTACGAGAGCCTGATCAATTTTGCATTCCGCATTTCCAGCGTCGCCCCGGACCTGCTCATAGACTACGATTGCTGGAATGACCTGTCTGAAAGAATGATGCGCCCGGAAAACTATGTTGGCGACAACAGCGGCGTCAGGCGCGGGTTTATCCCGTCATTTCCGTGGTACGAACAAATGGCTCTGGTGCGGATTGCCCAGATACAGGCATGCAACAACGGCCAGGAAAAGATGATGCGGGCGCAGCCCGTGTCTGTGATGTTGAGGTTAACCAAGAACTTCCTCCAGTTTCCCGACAATCCATACTATAAGGACATGTCCCTGGCCGATCTGCTTGAACACAATCCGCCGGTTTACTTCAAGCGCAATGTTGCCAACCTGATTGCCATGGCCCAGACCGAGGGCACCCGGACACTTTTGCTCACATTCGCGTACTCGCGCACTCCGAAGTCGTTTCAGTGCATGTGCGGTCTGGACCCGGAAAGAAAGGACCTGGTGGATCAATACATTCGCGCGTTCGACGGCATGAACACGGCCATCAAAGACCTGGGCAGGGAAACGAACACCCCGGTGTTCGATCTCGAAAGCACCTTTCCACAACCTGAGGACTATACCCAGTATTATGCCGACGGATTCCACAGCAACGAGGCCGGAGCTGACTTGAAAGCGCAGCTTGTCGCGGACTATCTTGTCAAGATGGCTGTCATTCCCGACCGATACCATACCGGAGAGAGCGGGACTGCCACCGCCGCCGGATGACGGTTGTGCCGGTGCGTCGCGGACGCGGGTGGAATGATGGACCACCGCCCTGTGTTCTTTTAACAGCATTGATGGGACTGTTCGCCAGCCTGCAGGGGCGCAGGCTTTACCGACAGCTTCGGGACGGGTTGATGTGACATGGAATTCACCAAGCAAGGAATTACGCCCAATCTGGAATGGGCAAACAGGAATATGAACATGAGAAGTCGGGGCTTCACCTTGATAGAACTGCTTGTCGTGATTACCATCATCGGCATTCTGGCGGCCATACTTCTGCCCGCGCTGGCCCGCGCCCGCGAGGCGGCCCGGCGCTCCAGTTGCGCCAACAATCTCAAGCAGATGGGGATTGTCTTCAAGCTGTACTCGGGCGAGTCCGGCGGCATTCTTCCCCGGGTTCACGGCGACCAGCCCTGGGGCGCGTCTTTGCCCTCCACCTGCCTGGGTGGGGAAGTGCGGGCGAGTCTGGCACCGTACATGAAATCGGTCTACCCCGAATACCTGACCGATCTGAAGGTCCTCATCTGTCCGTCCGACCCGGACGACGACAAGGAAAATCCGCTGGGCGTTGTCAAGGATGCGCCGGGCCAGGTCTGTCCCTACAAGGGCTACCCGTCAGTGCCCGACGCCGGCTATCTCTATTACGGCTTTGCCCTCGACAAGGTTTCGGAGAAGGACCCCACCTTCGATGTCGGCACCTTTGGGCTGCCCGCCGCGCTGGTCTCCGCGCAGATGGCCTACGTGATGGGCTGTCTCTCCAGTTACCCCCCGCTGTTCAACGGCGCGCTGGGCGACAAGAACCCCGACAACGACGGGCTTTTGGACAAGGACCTCACCGACACGATGGTGTACGGGATGTTGTCCAGCATGGCAAGCCCCCGGGGTGTACCGATTGGAAACGGGGGCGGCACGACGGTTTACCGGCTGCGTGAGGGCGTGGAGCGGTTCATGATCACCGACATAAACAACGCCGGCGCATCGGCGCTGGCGCAGAGCACCATGCCCGTCATGTGGGACGTGGTGTCGGCGACCACCACGGAGAAAGCCCAGTTCAACCACATCCCCGGCGGCGCCAACGTGCTCTACATGGACGGCCATGTCCAGTTCAACAAGTATCCGAACGAATTCCCCGCCTCGAAATCCTTTGCGGCCCTGGGCTCGCTGTTCAGCCTGACGTGATATTGCGAAAGGTGATCTCACGGCACGTTGCAGGGGCGCCAATCACCTGCACACGCGAAATCCGATGGAAGCCCCAAGGGCGGCGGATGCGGGATTGTGTTTCCTGCCAGCCGACCGACCGTCTTCCATGAAACTGCCACCCCGATACACGCGGTCGACATTCCGCGGTGCGGGCTCCACCCAGGCCTGACCGTCTGCCGGCGCGCCTTTGTAGTTGTTGTGCCAGTCATCCTCGCACCATTCCCACGCATTTCCGCTCATGTCACACAGACCGAAAGCATTCGGCGCCTTTGCGCCCGACACATGCGCCCAACCCTCCCCCGCGTTGTATGCATTCCCAAGCCACCACGCATAGTCGCCAATGAGCGTCCATGAAAGGTCGTCGCCCCAGTAGAACCGGGTCACTGTGCCCGCGCGGCACGCGTATTCCCACTCCGACTCGGAGGGCAACCGGAAAACCTTGCCGGTGAGGGTGTTCAACGCCGTTATGAAGGATTGCGCGTCATTCCAGGAGATCCACACCACCGGGCTGTTTGAACTGCCATCTATGTAAGGCTGTTGAAACCATGGCTGTGTGTTCATTACGGCGTACCACTGACCCTTGCTAAGTTCGTACTTGCCCATCCAGAATCCGTCCAGCGTCACCGAATGCTGCGGCACTTCATATTCCCATGAGTCCGGGTCCGTGGGCGGGCTGCCCATGGTGAACGTGCCGTCCGGAATCCAAACCATCACCAGGGGCACGCTGCCCGGCAGCATCACGGTCTCCTCGATGAGGCGAGGGGGCACCAGCTTGATGTAGTCGTTGTACACGGTGGAGTAGTTGCCGACGCTGTCCGTGTACTGCACACGGACGGTGTGGTTGCCCCATCCCGCCGGCAGGGTGTGGGCGCAGGTAGGCTTTGGCGTCTCCCAAGCTGTCCAAGTGGACCCGTTGTCGCTGAATCGCATGCGCGACACGCCCGAGCCGGCGCCGTCCGACCAGGTCAGCCCCAGCGAAACGTACTGGCTGGTTGTCGTCGCCGCGCCGCTGTTGATGGTAATGCCGCCCGTCGGCGCGGTGGTGTCCAACAGGATGTAATCGCTGTACACGGCAGAACGGTTGTTCGCCTTGTCGAGGTACTGGACCCGCACCGTTTTGTGCCCGTCCCCGCCCGGCAACGTGTAGGCCCGTGTTGCGGCAAGGGTTTCCCAGGCAGACCAGGTCGCCCCGTCGTTGCTGAATCGCATACGGGACACGCCTGAACCGCCCACGCCGTCGTCCCAAGTCAGCGCCAGGGTCACGTTGGGTGTGTTCGTGGCACTGCGGTTGTTGTTGATGATTATCGTACCCGTCGGGGGTGTGGTGTCCGCCGCGTCCGCCGCCAGTTGCGGCAACGCCGCAAACGTAAGGCACAATGCCGCCAGCATAAGCCCCAGAACCCGTGATAACATCCTCTTCATCGCACACACTCCTCTGCCATACCGCCTTTTGATGTGGCATGGAGCCTTCTTCCCGGAACTTCGCCAGGAATGGCCCGCTCGTGCACCAAGGCTCAGTATAGGATGGGGCCGGATTGGTGTCAAACACGGAACAAGGGAGTCACGCTTCGGTTGATCGGCGTGGTAGAGTGTTGCGTAATGTTTGGACGAATTCACCCTGGAGGACGATGTCATGCGGCTCCTTTCTTTGTCTGTCTCCTGTTTGCTGCTGGCCTGCGGGTGGGCCGCAGGCGACGAAACGACCAAGGCACCTGAAGTTTGGCAGCCGCACAATGTGCGGCTGCTGAACGGCGACAAACCGGTTCAGGTGCCCGCGCAGCTTCAAATCGTCACCGAAAGCTGGAACCGTGTTGTGGCCGTCCCCTACATCGTCTACATGCCCGAAAAAGACCGGCTGCTGATGCTTGTGGGCTGCGATTATCCGCATCATGCAATGGTCCTGACCAGCGATGACCGCGGCGCGCACTGGACCGACCCGCGCCCCGTCTCGCTCGACAAGGACGGCAACACCATCCCCGGCCTGGGGACGAGCCTCACCTATCTCGGCAACGGAAAAGTGCTGCTGGTAATCGACAAGCTCTGGTTCAGTTCGGACTATGGCGCGACCTGGGGCGGACCGGACCCCAAGAGCGAGCCGCTGCCCGTTGCGCCCGCGCCCAACGGCAAGACCTGGAACATGTGGGACCCCATGTTCGTCGAGAAGAAGGACGGAGGCGCATTCCGGCTCGTCGAGACTGGTTACGCCATGGACACGGACTGGTACGGAGCCGCCAAGGGTCCAGGCTACTCAACCGGCCAAATCCGTTTCTCGTCCGATGAGGGCCGGACCTGGACCGGCGACACTGCGGTGCCGCAGTGGAAAGGAATCAGCGAGGTCGCCCTGGTTCGCGCCGCAAACGGCAATCTTGTGGCGGCGTGCCGCACGGATATCCCCGCGCGTTTCAAAGAAACGCTGGACCACTTCGAGGGCCTCGCCGTCTCCCTGTCCAAGGATGACGGGCTGACCTGGTCGGACCCGAAACCTCTCTACGATTGGGGACGGCACCATCCCTGCATGGTGCTGATGCGCAACGGCGACATCGTGATGACCTATGTCGTGCGCAAGGGATACACGGAGGGCGTGGACGGCTTTGCCCGTTTCGGCATTGAGGCCATCGTCAGCCATGACAACGGCCAGACCTGGGACCTCGACCACCGCTACATCCTGCATGCATGGACCGGGAACCGCAAAGGTCCCGAGTACTGGTGGGCCAGCAGCCAGGCCACCTCCACCGTGCTGCTCCCGGACGATTCCCTTCTCACGGCCTTCGGCACCGGCTACCGCAGCCAGCCCGCCCCCAAAGGTCCCGGCCCGCGCGATGCGGGCCTCATACACTGGCACCTCAGTGACGCCCCCCTGAACGCCGACCGCCAAATCACCGACGCCCCCCCTGATTCCGATCTGCGCAACATCTTCGATCCGGGGAAATGAAACACCGTATTGGATGCGAGTGTATGGCCCCCCATGTTCGGATATCCCAACGGGATTATGGAGCGCAGCCCAGGGTCGGCGGTCGGCGGAGCAACGCGGAACCGGACGCCCACCCTGGGTAATGGGCGCACACCCTCGCATCTCTACGCTGTAAGCGTTGCGCCGCGGATCGCGACAATTGGGTGATACGCCAGTTACCCAGGGCAGGCCTTCGTCCCGCTATCGCGCGAGCTCGGCCAACCCTGGGCTTTGCTCCATAACCGCGCTGCGGTATCCGAACGAGATATGCGACCAAGCAGTCGGGCAAGGCAGTAGCGCAATACCGGATGATTGAAATCACGGGAAAGAGGTGCGTGCATCGGCTTTGGACCACGGCAATTGCCCGTTTCACTTCTCGGGCGACGCGAGATACTCGGGGTCCAGCAGTTGGATGTTGTTTGGCGATCCGAGCAGGTCGGGCGCGGAGAAGGTCCACACGACTTTCTTGTCCGGGGTGACCTCCAGTATCTGCGGGGTGGACGGTCCCTTGTAGTCCTTGCAGGGGAACCAGCAGGTCAGCACGGTGTTGCCGTTCGGCAGGCGTTGCAGCCCGGACATCCAGTTGAGTTCGACGTCCGGCAAGTCGCCGTTTTGGAGGCTCCACACGGTTTGTCCGGCGGGGTCGACCTCGATGACGGCCTTGCCCGCGCCGCAGGCGATTAGTGTGTTGCCATTGTCCAGCCGTACCGCCACATAGGGGCCGCCCGGCGTCTTTATCTCGCGCAGCACCTTGCCGTCCGGGTCGTACTCGCGCACCACGCCCTCGCCCTCGTGCGCGACGAGATAGTTCCCGTTCTTCAGTTTGCGCACCAGCCGGACCTGCCGGCCCTTGTCTTCGCAGGTCGTCGTGAACTGCACGGTTTTCACGACAGCGCCCTGCGGGTTCACCTCGACGACACGGTTCAGCGGGTTCTCGCCGATGAGCGTGTTGCCGTCGGGCAGGCGCTGGCAGGCCGTGAGGTACAAATCCGATTTGTACTCGAACACCACGCGCTTGTCCGGTGTCACCTCGCGCACACCGTTCGACGTGAACAGGATGTTGCCGTTGGGCAGCATCCAAATCTCATGCACCGAACCCACCGCCGGGTATTCCCACTCGACCTGGCCGGTCGGAGAGAAGATCCGCACCTTCGAGCCGAACCCTCCAAATCCGCCGCCTGAATGGTCCGTGACGATGAAGCGGTGGCGGACCTCCCCCCCGATGAAGACCGCGGGGCCGGGCGTTCCATAAGGCGCGGTGCCGCAGGCTGCAACAAAGTCCGGCACGGGGCGGAAATCGGGATAGCTCTGGTACTTGATGTTTCTGCGCCCGAAATAGGAGCCGTAATATTGCGCGTTGGAGTCCACCCAGGTCGTGATCTTGAGCAGTTCCTCCCTGGTCAAGGGATCATCGCGGTTCCCGTCGCACAGCCGCGTGACCAGTTTGCTGGCAGAGGAACCGAGCGTGCGCGGCGGCACCGGCGCGATGTTGCCCGTCTTGGGGTGGTTCTCACCGATGATTTGCACCTGCCCGTGCTCCAGCAGCGCCTCATAGGACTTACTGAAGAAGGTCGTCGGTGTTCCCGTGAGATCCAACGACGCCTTGGGGTCCTTTTCGCCGTGACACCGCACACAATGCTTGTCCAGAATGGGCTGCACATCCGTTGGGTAGTGCAGGGGCCGCGGGCCTGTGTCGCCAGGCTGCGGTCCGGGCGCCACCGGTGCGTGGCGCAACGCGAGCACGGTATTCTTCGGCGGCGCGAGTTCACGCTGCTCATGGCAGCCGATGCAGGACCGCGCCTCACCGGGCCGGCAGTTCACATAGGTCCGCATCCGCTGCACTTCCAGAAAGTTCTCGTCCAATGCCTCCAGGTAGATGTTCTTGTCTGCCGGCACGGTGAAGTACGCCGAGCCGTCCGCCTCCACCGGCACGATGCCGTGCAGCACCTTGAGCCCCAGCGCCGCGTCCTTGCTGACGACGGCGTGCTGCTGGTCGTAGTCGTCGCCATCCCAGAAGCGGCGCGCGGACCACGGACGGGGTACCTGTTCGAGCACGCGCAGATACTTGATCGTGCCCCGCTCCACGCCCGTGAGCCCCTGATACACATCGGTCATGAGCATTGTGGCCACGGGCGGCGCGTCCTGGGGCAGTGACAACGGCAGCACTGGCGGCATGGGACGCGGGCGCAGGGGCATGGGCTGCCAGCAGGACATCTCAGTGTCACGGTACAGTTCGACCCGGTTTCCGAAGGCATCCACCAGATAAAGGCCATAGGCGGACGGATCGTTCCAGGGGCGATCTGGATTGCACGCGGCAAGAAAGAAGCTGTCCGAAAGCGGCCAGGCGTCCATGTAGAGCGGGCCCGCGGCGTCGGCCGTCCATTTGCCATTGCGGACATGATTGAAACCCCACTCCTGGCGGACATCCACCTCGGGCGTGATGTAGGTCATCGGCTGACGGGTTCGAATCGGGTAATTGGCGTCGACGCGGATAATCGTCCCGACACCGAGCGGCATGTGCGGCGCGCCGATGTAGCAGAACAGGCTGTTCGAACCGGGAATCGCCCGGCCCTGGTTGCAGGTGTCGGGGAAATCAATGTCGTTGCCAAACACCTCCACGGATCCGGTCCCGTCGGGGTGCACCGCCCAAAGGCATTTCACCGACACCGCGCCCTTGTCGACGTACTCCCAGCGGGTGTACAGGATGCGCCCGTCGTTCATGATGCTG
>CAIXUF010000076.1 GCA_903922535.1 Candidatus Hydrogenedentota bacterium | reverse complement strand
GGCGGCGGCTCGCGCTACTAAGCCAAGGCTTAAAGCAGCAAATCAACCGGCCGGACACCTGCAAAGGGTCCGGCCGGTTTCCTGTTTCAGGGGGGCCTTGGAAGCCGCCGTGGTCCCGCCTGTCGTTTTCAAGTCATGGACTATATGGACTCAATGGTCTCAATGGACGATATAGACTTGGCTTGTCAGACGATCCGGGTCAGCGTCCATTTCGTCCACAAGGTCCATGCCGTCCATATCGTCCATGGTCTTGGTGTGCTCCTAAAACACATCTGAGCGAACACATTCACCGTTCATTCACGCGCACCACACGGAACCCCACGTTGTACACCCGCTGCCAGGGTGCGTAATGCTGGCGAAAGGCGCTGCGCGCGCGCTGCGGCCGGTCATACCAGGAACCGCCGCGCACCGTCCGCTCGTCCTGTCCCGCCGTGTCATTGCGGCCGTCGTCCGCGCGCCAGGGATAGGGGCGATAGGCACTGCGGGTCCACTCCGCCACATTGCCGTGCATGTCGAAAAAGCCCCAGGGATTGGCGGCATAGCTGCCCACGGGCGCGCTGACCCGGTGCCCGTCGTCCACCGTGTCCACTGCGGGCCGCCATGGGTCTATCGCGCCGGAGGGCAGTTTCCATGGGTCAAAGGTGTCGATGCGGTACAGGCAATGGTCGGCCAGGTTGGCCGAGGCCGCGAAGTCGGCGTCCACATTGCCATACCAGAGGGGCGTCGTCGTGCCGGCGCGGCAGGCATATTCCCACTGCGCTTCGTCGGGCAGCGCGAACGGATTGCCGGTGCGCGCGCTGAGCCATGCGCAGAACGCCATGGCGTCGTTCCACGACACGCGCGCCACGGGCTGTTTGGGACCGTTCAGCGGATAGCCGCGTTCCTCGACGCTGAACTGGAGGAAGTCCCCGTTTTCGATGCGGCTGTCATGGGCCGGATCGAAGCACGCGTACTGTTCGTTTGTCACCTCGGTGACACCCATCCAGAACGGGTCGGTGATGGCGGCGTTTGTCAAGGGAGTCTCGTCGGGATAGCCGTCATCCGCGCCCATGCGAAACGCCCCGGCGGGAAGTGATGCCAATTCCAGGGTAATGCCGCCGCCGAGGTCCACCGTACTCCGCGCACCGTCCGGCATAGGGGGAGACATCCCCCCAATTCCCCCTTCGAAGGGGGACTTGGAAGCATTGCCGACGGCCGCCAGATCCGGCGGGGGCAGGTCCGGTTGGGCTACGGGCGGGAGCCCCGCGAAGGGCGTCAGGTCAAGAATGGCCTCCGGGTCGATGGCGCGGCTGGGCGCATATTTGGCGGCCATGGCCCTGCGCCGGTCGCGCTGGTTGGCGATCTTGTCCATGCCGACAATCTCGTGCCACGTGCCGTGCGCGGGGGTGTTGAGATCAATCCACGTGATGAACCGGTCCCAGGATTCGGCTTCGAGCACCACGCCGTGGTGTCCGGCGCGCAGCCGCTGGATCAGCTCCATCGTGCTTGCGTGGAAATCCATCGGTGAGAGCAGATGGATGTCGCTTTCCATGCTCGGCCCATGCACATAGCGCCGTAGCGCCAGATAGGACGGCGGGAAATGGGTGCCGTTGTTGTAACCCGCGTCATTGGCGTGGGTATGCACGTCGGGCAGGTCGCGGAAATCGGGGAGTGCGGGTTTTGTGCCGTCGTGGCAGCCGGTGCAATGCCGGTCCAGCACGGGCTGCACCTCGCGCCGGAACGAGAAGCCCCGCTCCGGACCGTACCACGGCGTGATCTCCGAAGGGGCGCGATGCGCCGCCACCGACGCCTTTGCGGGCGGCGACGTGTTCTGTTTTTCGTGGCAACCCGCGCAGGACAGCGTTTCGCCGGGCATGGCGGTCATCCAACTGCGCATCAATTGCAGCGCCTGTCCCTTGTCGTCCAGCGGCTGCACCGAGATGGGGGTGTCGGCGGGCACGCGGAAATAGGCCGAACCGTCCAGCTCGACAGGCACCGTGCCGACGATGCGCTTGATGTCCCAGGGCCCGTCCAGGCCGACGCGGTTAATCTGCCCGCCGACGCCGTGATAGGCGAAGTTGTAGGTGAACAGGCGCAACTGCCTGACGGTGCCGCGGGGCACATCCTTCAAGCCCGCGCCGGTGTACACATCGCTCATGTAGACGGTCGCGTCGTCCCGGGCAAGGTCAACCTTGTCGGGGATGACCGGCGGCTTCGGCATGGCATGCAGGGGGACCGGTTCCAGCAGGGCGTAGCCCTCCAGTTCCTTGAGCAGGGTCATGTTGTCGAACACGTCCACCAGATACACGCCCCACTGTGATTCGGGCGTGGGCTTGGCCGAGACGATGAAGTATTTGTCACTAAGCGGCCAGGGATGCAGGAATTTCGGCCAGGACGGGCCGACCAGTCCGTCGCGAATGATGGGCTCCACCTTCTTGCCGCGGCCCGGAATGCGCTGGAGGACGCCGTCCGCCTCGACCCGGCCCCGGGCCGGGTCAAACAGCACCAGTTCGCCCATGCGCGGCACATCGTGGTGCCCGCCGACGATGGCGCAGAACATGGTCGGGTGGTTGGGGATTGGGCGCGCGTAGAACATCGCGTTGGGCCAGTAGGAGTTGCTGCCGTAGTATTCCATCTGGCTCGTGCCGTCGGGGTTCATGTGGAACAAAATCCGCGACACGAAATGCGGAATGTCCGAGTACTCCCAGTGCAGATAGAGCACGCGCCCGTTGTTGAGCACGGTCGGGCACCAGTCATGATCCTGACCGAAACTCAACTGCCGTATGGCGCCGGAAGCACTGTCATAGCGGTAGATATTGGAGACGTGCGACGACCCGGTCACGCAGGGAACGCCGGTGAACGGCGCGGTCGAGGTGAACAGGATGTTGCCGTCCGGCAGGTAGCAGGCGTCGTAGTTGTCCACGTCGGGCTCGGTGATGAGCGGCAACTGCCGCACCGCCCTGTCCGCAAGCATCATCTCGTGCAACTGCCAGCGGCCGTTGTCGCCGGGCATCGAGAAGAGCAGCCGGTCCGCGTCGAAGTGCAGGTCCACATCGCCCAGAAAGACATCCTTGGCGGGACGGTAAAGGGTGGTCATGGTTCCGTCCGCAACGGGGGAGAGGGTGTCCAACTCGTTGTCGAACCCGGACATGGGCAGTGTGGAATTGCTCTCCCAGTTCTGCGGCAGCCCCAATTGCTTTTCCGAGCGCTTGATGACGAGCAGCGTGTCAAAGTTCAGCAGCGGATTGGCCAGCAACGCCCTGCGCGCCAGCGCAATCCAGCCGCCCAGTTGCGCCTCCGCCTGCGCGTCGCCCGCGAGTGCCCTGCCAAGCAGGGCGGACGCCCCGGCGCTGGCCCGCTGCAATTCCGCCTGTTCCTCCGCGCTGATCGGATAGGCCGCGCCAAAGGACTGCCGCAGGTCCTCCACCGCGAGGCAGACCGCCTCGAAATCGGTGGACTTCAGCCGGGCCTCCAGCGGCGACGCGGTCGTCGCGCAGCCGGCGCCGGCCATGGCCAGCAACAGGCCAAGCATCACCGGAATCAGGGCAAAGGGCCGGCTGCGCAGCGTGCGGAGCTTCATTTTGGATCCCCGAGGGCGAGGGCGTTCCTGCGCATGCGCGCGATGTCCTGCGCGTCCAGCGGGATCGTTCCGGCCACCGCATTCTGTTCGGCCTGTATGGCGGTGCGCGCGCCGCAGAGCACATGGGTGACGCCCGGCTGCGCGGCCGTCCACGCGATGACCAACTGCGCCGGCCTGCACGAGTACTTCTCCATCAGGTCTTCCCAGCCGGCCATCATTTTGAGCACCTTGGGGCGGTTGACCCGTTTGAACCAGGCGTTCCAGTCCTCATTGCTGCGGAATTCGTCCGGGGCAAAGACGCGGTTCATGCCGACCTTGCCCGTAAGAAGCCCCTGTTCCAGGGACATATAAGTGAGCGTGGCGACCCGGTTGGCGGCGCAGTAGGGCAGGATGTCCGCCTCGGGCGCGCGGGAAAGCAGGCTGTAACGGAACTGATCGCTGGCAATGTCGCCGTTGGCGCGGTACTCCTCAAGCTGCGCAACGCTGACATTCGACACGCCGATCGCGCGGATCTTGCCCTGTTCCTTGAACTTCATGAGCATGGCCATCGTGTCGGCAATGGGCGTGTTTTCCGGCTCCTTTGCCGGCCAGTGGCACTGGTAGAGATCTATGTAGTCGGTGCCCAGCCGCCGCAGGCTGTTCTCAATCTCTATCGCCAGCGTGTCCGGGCGCAGACTGATGTACGTGTCGTGCCCGTCAAAGGCGAAATGAAACGAGCCGCGGGCGTCGTCCCACCACATGCCGCATTTTGTGGCCAGCACGACCTTGTCGCGCCGTCCGCGGATCACCCGGCCGACGATGGTCTCGCTGTGGCCCCAGCCGTAGGCCGGCGCCGTGTCGATGAGTGTGATGCCGTTGTCGAGCGCCGCGCTGATGGCCTGCTCCGATTCCGCGTCGTCCGCGCCGTGCCACATCGCGCCGCCGCCCGTCACCCAGGTCCCCAGCCCCACCACCGACGCCTCAATTCCCGATTTGCCCAAAGTTCTGTATTGCATGGAGTCTCTCCCTGTGGATCAATCGCGCGGCGCCAGCGTCCGCGTCCGTTCCTGTTTCTGTTATACCCGCATCAAACGCGGGCAGCCATGAAGGTACAGGGCGTGGGGAGCTTCGCGCAAGCTGTTCCCGCCTCATACAGGATGACGGGAACATCCCTGCCGGCATCTTGGGCGCGCATTTTCATCCGCCCACGCGTATACTCGTATGCGACCACGCCTGTGGCGGCCCGGTTTCCGCGCGCCGAATGTGGGCTTCAGGAAAGGATTTCCGATGAGCGGTCTTTCGATGTTTGTAATTCTGGTTACGGGCGCGGTGGGGTCGGGCATGGGCATTTACGGCGTCCGGCAGAAGGAACCGTGGCCGCTCGTTTTCGGCGTGGCCATTTCCATCGTTCCGTGGATGGTGCCGGACTGGCTGGCCGCGGTGCTGACCGTCGGCCTTATTGCGGTTTACATTGCGGTCCGGAAAGGCTTATAGGCCGAACTTTTTGTTTGTGGAGCGATCTTATCTCAGGAGCGATTTCATCTCTTGACTTCCCGGAGATTGTGGAGTATTTTTATTTCCTGTAGGGGCCAGTTACAACCCTTCTTGTGGCCGACCAGAATCTTGAATGGCGTTTGCAGGAAGGGCGGGGTGAGCTACTGGACCCCAAAGAGGAGGTGCGTATGGCTACGGTGAAGTCCGGTGACAGGTGCGCGGATTGCAGTCACTGCAAAGTATGGTCCACGGACCACAAGAAGGCGAGTTGCACTCTCCATAATGAACAGGGGTTTCATCCGGACCGTCCTGTTCTCAGCAAATGCGTTGGTGAAGTTACGCGAAAATACTGAGGGTCTACTCAATGCCAAGGGATGTGTGGTCAACTGACGCGCTGGGTTTTCCGACTCGATTCAAAGCCCGGATTCACGATGATGGAACCGTCTGGGAAGTTGACGCTTTGGGTCTGCCCGTGAGGCTAGTTGCGCGAATCTATCCCGATGGAACAATTTGGTCCGTGGGAGTCTTTGGCATGCCCGCGCAGATGATGGGGAAGATCTATGACAAATGAGGCGTCTCGGGAGGCAATCGTAATGAATTCCTCGGCGAAAACAAGAGAAGATGGCGATGACTCTATTACTGAGGCAGAAACATGGGGCTCGGATGTTGCCGCAGCGACAAGCGCGGCTCTCCAGGCAATGGGGCGTGCGAGAGATGAGGTTAAGGTCAGAATTCTGCAGCGAGAACGACGGGGGATGCTTAGAAAACTTCTTGGAGAAAGGAAAGCGCATGTTCAGGTGAGTCTTCTGTCTGACGTTTTCCGGCGAGAGAGTGAGGAAAGGAGGAAAAGGGCGGAAGAGGAACAAGAAAGGTGCAGGCGAGAGCGTGAGGAAAGGGAAAGAAAGGAGAAAGAGGAACGAGAAAGGAAGTTTGACCGAATTGTTAATTGCCCATTTTGCTATGG
>CAIXUF010000075.1 GCA_903922535.1 Candidatus Hydrogenedentota bacterium | reverse complement strand
TCAGGGTGGTCGTCGTCGCCGCTTGGCCGACATGGAGCGTGAATACGGATGAAGTCACCCCGGTGTGATTGGCATCGCCGGCATAGTTCACGGTGCAAACATAGTTGCCCGGAACGACGCCCGCCAGAATGAACGTGACGCCCCCCGCGGCCGTGAGATTCGCCGGGACGCCCAAAGGAGTGCCGCCACCATAGGTAATGGTGGCGCTCCCGGTGAACGGCACACTGCTCGGAGCGCCGGACTTAAACGTGGCGGACAATTTGATTGAGGAACCGAAGACGTACGCGGCGGCCGGTTTGGGAGGCGCCACCGTAGTCACGCCCGGCATGATCGTTTGGTAAAACCGGACCGGTGTCGGGTCGGCCAGGCTGCTGTCGGTCACTTCCAACTGGTATGTGCCCGCCTTGGAGAGCGTCGCCTTGTTGAAGGTCAGCAGGCCTTTGCTCACCGTGGCGGTCGTGGTGCCGCCCAGAATCCCCCCGGTCGGGCCGCTGACGATGCTCAAGGTCGCCTTGGAATGGTCGGAGGTGAGGAGGTTGCCAGACTGATCCTGCACCGCCACAAGGATGGACGGCGCCAGCGATAGCGCGACGATCGTGCTGCTCGACGGCTGCGTCAGGACCAGGTGCGAAGAAGCAAGGTCCGGGTTGACCGTAAAGCCGCCAGGCGCGTTGACGGTGAGCGCTCCATCCGTAGCGCGGAAGAAATACGTGCCTGCCTTGTTAAATGTCAGGGTGCTGAACGACGCAATGCCATTGATCGCCGCGACCGCGACGGTGCCGCCGAGGACTCCGCCAGCCGGTCCCTTTACCAGGGACAGCGTCACCGTGGAAGTATCGGAAAACAGCAAATGACCGGCGGCATCTTCCAGCGCCACCTGAACCGGATGCGGAATCGCATGGCCGGCGGTGGCCGGCGTCGTGGGCACGTTGAACTTGCCCAGCTTGGGTCCGCCGGAAACAGCCCCGATGCTGACGTCGGTCCCGGTGCCGCTATGGATGCTGTAGTTTGCATCGCCGTTGTACGTGGGATAGAGATAGGCGGTACCCAGGGGCAGCGCCGAGGTGACGAGAACCGCTGACGCCGAGCCGTCGCCGTTGGGCGTCAGACTGACCGTGCCCAACGTCGTAAAAGAGGAATGGTTGACGTTGGCGGTGAAAGTGACGTTTCCCGTGGGGACTGCAAACCCCGCCGTCACCGGTGTCACGGTGGCCGTCAGGGTGATGGAGCCGCCCACGGTGATGCCGGTCGATGAGACCTTAAAGTCGACCTTGGGGGTCGTCACCAGAAGCTGTTTGGCGCCTGTGTTCAAAAGCTCGGTGATGCTGGTACCGTCGCGCGAGAAATAGATGGCATCCGTATGGCCGTCGCCGTTGAAGTCGGCGGTTACCAGTCCGGTGACGGCATTGGCCACCGGCCCCGTGGGGAACGACAGGGTCGAAGCGCTGAAGGTGCCGTCGCCATTGTTGAGCGAGACGCTCGTCGTCCCACCCCAGGAGGTGACCAGATCGGGATAGCCGTCGCCGTTGAAGTCCGTCACGGCGAAGTCGTCGGGGGTGCCTCCGTAACCCACGGCGTTGGCGAAGGTGCCGTTGCC
>CAIXUF010000074.1 GCA_903922535.1 Candidatus Hydrogenedentota bacterium | reverse complement strand
TCCGAATCCCCCCGACTCGACGCTGAACTCCTCCTGGCGCATGCGCTCAACCTGTCCCGCGCGGGACTGCTTGCCCGGTTTCGCGATGTCGGCCCCGTCGGCGCCTTCAGGCAGTTTCTCGAGCGCCGCCTCGCCCATGAGCCCGTGGCCTATATTCTGGGCCACCGCGAGTTCTACTCCATCGACTTTCTCGTGCGCCCGCCCGTGCTCATTCCGCGCCCGGAGACGGAGCATCTTGTCGAGGCCGCACTGGCGTTCGCAAAAGCGGCCAGCCGTCCCCTGCGCATCCTCGATCTCTGCACCGGCAGCGGCTGTGTTGCCGTCACTTTGGCGGCACACTTGCCCGACTGTACGTTAACCGCAGTGGATATTGCACCCGAGGCTGTGGCTTTGGCCCGCGAGAATGCCAAACGCATTGGCGTGGCCGTGCATGTCCTTGACGGCGACCTGTTTGAAGCGCTGCCCGCTGATGAGGCCCCTTTTGACCTCGTCACCGCAAATCCGCCCTATGTGGAGACGGGGGAGTGGCACACGCTCACGTCGGACATCACCAAGTATGAGGATGCGCACGCGCTGTTGGCGGGGGAGGACGGGCTGGACTGTGTGCGCCGCATCGTTGCAGCCGCACCGGACCACCTAAGTTCGGGAGGGGGCATTGCCCTTGAAATCGGTGAGAAACAGTATGACGAGGTGGCGAAGATTCTCGATCAGGCCAGGTTTGATGATATTCGGGCCATACGCGATCTGGCAGGAATCCGTCGGATAGTTTCCGGGCGCTGGGAGGGATGATCCACCGTAGGGCCTGATGGCAGTTTTGTCGGGAGAACTTTCCGTGGTACACTGCTTTCTAGTCCGGGGGACCGCAAAGAGCCATGACAAGCGACACAGACAACAACCCCGTGCGCCGTCCCGCGACGGTGCGTGAAATGCCCGAGGATGACCGGCCGCGGGAGCGGCTGGAACGATGCGGCGCTGAAGCGCTGAAGGACGCTGAACTGATGGCGGTGCTTTTCCGGACGGGCACGCGCGAGTTGCATGCCGTGGCGCTGGCGGAGCAATTGCTGGCCCATTTTGGCCACAGCCTGCGCCGCATATCCCAGGCCTCGCTTGAGGAACTCCAGCAGGTGAAGGGCATTGGCCGGGTGAAGGCAATTGAGATTAAGGCGGCACTGGAACTGGGCAAACGGCTGGAGGCCCATATACGTCCGGCCGCCACGAAGATCAGCTCGGCCGAAGACGTGTCACGGCTGCTGATGCACACGTTCAAGGAATATGAAGTCGAGCATTTTAAGACCCTGTTGCTGAACACCAAGAATGAGGTGGTGAAGACCATTGAGGTGTCGCAGGGCGGAATTGACGGGACGGAGGCGATGCCGCGCGACGTGCTGCGGCAGGCCGTGCGCGAGAGCGCCGCGGCGATCATCGTCGCGCACAATCACCCGAGTGGCGACCCCGAGCCCAGCCGCGCGGACATTGCGCTGACCAAGCGCCTGTCCGAAGCGGCGCAGATTGTCGGCATCTCGCTGCTGGACCATGTTGTTTTTGGCGACGGAAAACATGTAAGCCTGAAAGAAAGGGGCCTGATGTGAACCCTGCGTTTAACGGCTGGAAAGAGGGATTGATGTACTACGGCCCG
>CAIXUF010000073.1 GCA_903922535.1 Candidatus Hydrogenedentota bacterium | reverse complement strand
CGGCGGGTGATTTCACGCACCCGCCGCTTGAAGCGTGCATGGGCCTTGGCCGTCCATACCGCTCGCCCGCGTGCCCCGATCTGGAAGCCCAGAAAGGCGCACTGTTTGAGCGGCGCGGCTTGGCTTTTGGCCCGGTTGACCACCAGTTTAAGCGGTCCCTCGACGAACCGCGTCAGGCTTGCCATCACCCGTTCGGCCGCTTTCGCGCTCTTCACCATGACTAGAAAGTCGTCGGCATACCGGGCGAACCGATGCCCGCGCCGTTCGAGTTCCTTGTCCAAGGGGTCGAGCGTAATATTGGCCAGTAGGGGCGACAGCGGCCCGCCCTGGGGGACCCCTTGAGGCGTGGCCTCACGGGTGCCGTCAGGCAGGACCACCCCGGCTTGCAGGTAGCGGTGGATCAGACCCAGCACCTTACGGTCCCGGACCTTTTCTCGCAACTGGCCCATCAGCCGGACGTGGTTGACGCTGTCGAAGAAGGACTTAAGGTCACAGTCCACCGCATAGCGGCGTCCCTCTTGCCAGCAGGCTTCCACGTGCCGCACCGCCTGGTGGGCGCTGCGACCTTCGCGGAAGCCGTAACTGTGGTCACTGAAACCGCCCTCGAAGAGCGGAGTCAGCACCTGTGCCACGGCCTGCTGGATCACGCGATCCAGCACCGTCGGCACGCCCAGCGGACGTTGCGACCCGTCGGGTTTGGGAATGAACACCCGGCGCACGGGCGCCGGGCGGTACGTCCCCGCCATGAGCGCGGAGCGCATCCGTGGCCAGTGTTGCCGGACAAAATCCGGAAACGCCTCGACGGTCATCCCGTCGATGCCGGGAGCACCCGCGTTGGCCTTGACTCGTCGCCAGGCTGTCCGCAGGTTCTCCGCTGCCAGGACTTGCTCCATCATGGTCTGCTCCTGAACATCCCCATGCTTCCCATCGCAGGGGCGCTCGCCCCAGCCTGGCCCTTCCGGCGTCATCGGCTGCGGCGTCCTCCACGCGGTCGGAATGTTCCTGTTCGGTTCGGCCCTTCATGCGCGGCAAGGACTCGGTATCGTAGTTTAAACGGGCATCTTCCAGCCCCCGGCTTGCTGCTCACTACTATGGCCTCTGCTGACTCCCCGCCCGGTTGCCCCGTCGGGGTCTCCCCAGGTAAGAACGCGCTGCTTCCCGGCACGACCGCCGCATTTACCTCCGCGACTGAACCAACCGACTTCGCGGTGTGGTGCCCGCTCGTCGCATCGCGGCCGGCCTTGGTATGCGGTTCTTGTTCATCGGCCTGCCGGTTTCCTCTAGCCTTCCTTCCCCCGCTTGGTTACCCTTGCGGAGTTGGCTTCGAGTGGTAGGTCTTCATGTTTCCATGTCGGTTCTCCTACAGAGGACTTGCACCTCATTTACAGCGCGCCCATGCTGGGCGCACACAACGCCTCGCAACGTATTGCTCACCCTGGCGGGTTCGCAAACGTTGAAGGCGAGCGTTGGGGCAAAACAGAAGAGATGATTGATTTCAATACAATGCGAAGAATACTTGTACTTCTGGCGGTACTTGCGTGCGCCACATCCTGCACCACCAGCCCACGGAGCACTGTCGACTCCATCATGGCACAGCTTGCAGCGTGTTCTGGAATGGGCGGAACCTTAGGAACCGTAATAACGAGCAACACGACCCACACAGTCGTTCGCGATCTTCAGAACGCTAAGCAAACATTCGCCATTTCACCTCACGACTGTCGTGTGATGAAAGATGGGCTCATGGTCCAACAGGCACCTATTGCGGCGCTCAATT
>CAIXUF010000072.1 GCA_903922535.1 Candidatus Hydrogenedentota bacterium | reverse complement strand
GGGCGTCATTGTGAGGAGGGCGCAACCCGACACGCCAATCTCTTGCTCGCGATGCCCTATCTGATGGGCCATCGTTACGCGAGATTGCTTCACTTCGTTCGCAATGACGGTAGTGCAATTGACTTGTGCTATTCCCCCAGCCGCTGGAACGCTTCCAACGGCGCGGTTACGCTGGCGAGATAGACGGGGTTCTGACGATGGTTTTTGTCGGGATGGAAGCATTCCCAAGGCGAGCCGAAATCCGCCCCTTTGCGGAAATCGCCCTCGCGCAGTTCGGCGACGTAGTCTTTGGCCAGTGCCGCCGCGGCTTTGGGGTCAATCTTCGCCACGGCAAAACACACCCAGCCCGTGGGTGTGTCCCAGTAGGCGCCGTTTTGGTAGTGGTTCTTTGCTGTGAGGCCCTTTTCCCAGGCAGTGTCCTTGCCAAAGTCCGCATCCGTGGGCACATGGCGTATGCCGCCTTTCCAGGCGAGGGTTCCCGCGTTCAGCGCCGCCGTCAGCCCCTCGCAGGCAGCCTTTTCCACATCGGGCGGAAGTGCGCCAACATACACCGCAAAGGCCGTGCCCCAGACATCGGGCTGCGCGCTGAGGCCGGTTGACGCGCGTAGAATGCCGCGATCAGCCGGAAAGCGTTTGGGCAGCGTATCGCGCAGGCGCACGGCGGCGCCACGGTATTTCTGGGCATGTTCGGCGCGGCCCAACCCGTCCAAGAGCGTGGCGAGGTCCACCGCCGCCTGGTACTTCAGCACGGAGGCAAAGAGCAGGTCGCCGGTGTGGGTGATGGAATCGAAGAATCCGAAGTTCACGCCGCGGTTCTTTTCGTTTACGCGTACGATGCCCGTGTCGGGATCGTTGGGGGGCATGGCATAGGCCGCTTCCAGCCTGTCCATAAGCGGCTTGTCGTCTATTTTCTCTTTCAGAAAGTCCACGCTGCCTGTCGCCTTGAAATAGAGTGCGGCCATGCGCACGAAATAGAAATGGTCGTCCAAGGAGGGAAGCATGCCCCACTGCGGTCCACCCTGCTTGTCGTAGTCCTCAAGGATGCCGGGAAAGAAGATGGGCACGCCGCCGAAGGAGATGTGGTCGGCGATGGAACCTGTCGGCAGCACGCTGCCCGTGGGCAGTGCGGTTTCCTTGTCCACTTGATGCGCCGCTGTGTAGCGCAGAGCGTGAAGTTGTTCCTCCGCAGGAACGATTCCGCACTCCACGGACATGGCATAGTCGCGTATCCAGAACGCCGGATAGTCCTCCCGCCCGCCGGGACGAACCAGCGTGCCGCCGCTCGTGTTGGGGCCGATGCCGCCCACCTTCGCGCCCGGCGCCACCCGCGACGCGTCCAGTGTTGCCTTGGCCATGTCCTTGAGAAAGGCCATGTCGTCGGGGGAGAGCAGGGGATTGGCCATGCTTTCTGCACTTGCAAGTCCAAGAACTCCCACGATGCAGAAGTGCGCGAAGAAGAGATTTTTCAAAACGGAATTCCTCCTGAATCAGTAGTATTGTGGAAATTCTTCCGGGGGGTACTTCTCAACATATTCATGGTATCGTTTCATCTGCCTCTGCACTTGGGGATCCTCTCCTGAAGTTTTTCCTTTTTCGATGCTGTATTCCTTGAGCCAGCCGCAGTGCAGTATCGCGCGAATGTTGAGATCATCCACCGTCAAATCGAAATCTTCCATGAATTCCGGACATGCATGGCCATATTCGGGGCAGGTTCTGGGGTCAACTTCCTCCAGGAACGGCATCCCTTCGATGTCACGATCCGGTTTCAAGGAGTAGTCGTAGGGGCACCCCCCGTCCTCGGCGCAGGGAAGAACGGGAGAGTATCCATCGTTTCCATTTGATTGCTGATCAGGCATGCCATACACCCTTCCATGTCGTGCACCGCGTATTCACAAAGCGGGCACCTTACTGCCGACCCTTAAAACACTCAAATTGAGCGTTTTACTTGTAACTGTCCAGGCACATCTCATCAACGAAGAATACGCGCGGACTCTCGCGATTATCCAGTACATGGTCTACCCGCCACACACCTCGAATTCGATCACCTGCATCAGGTTTTGTCCGGTGGAATTGCGGACGCCGGTCAGGCGGATGTAACGTGCGGTGCGCGGGGTGAACCTGTCCACCTGCCAACCGCGCGCCTCGGCGGTGCTTTTGTCCACGGCAGGCTCCCAAGTCTGTCCATCGATGGACGTGTCGATGCGGTAGGCGTAGTACCGGTCGTCGAGATCGAAAAGAAGCATCTGCGTGCGCGCGACGGTGGCGGCTTGGGGCAACTCAACGGTCACGCTGCCGGGAATGCCGAACCAGGTGAGGCCCGAGGAGCCGCTGTAGTTGTCGGCGTCGCCGTCGATCATGCGTTCCGGCGCCAGTTCTGGCTTGCCGTTGTCAATCGCGCCGATGACTTTGGCTCCCATGGAGGCAAGTGCGAGGTTGTCCGCGCAGCGCACCGGCGGGGCGACGAGGGCGGACAGCCGTTCCGGTTGGTGCGGAGTGTAGGTGCCCTTCACAAACTGGCATACGGCGTCGTACAGGGTACGGTATTTGTCGGGCTGTTTCAGCATTGCGCCCAGCGTGCCGCCGCCCTCATACCAGCCCACCAGCGACCCGCGCATCCACCCGTAGGCGACGCCCGCGTCGAGATAGTCCCAAAAGCGCTGGAGGTGGGCGTCCGAACTCAGCGCGCGTCCGTCGAATTCCATTTCCACGCCGCACCCGAAGCGCTGCGCGCGCTGCGCTGCGCGGCCCAGGCGGCCCATGCCGCCGTCACCGTCAAAGAAATAGTTGGGCTGGAGCGTCATCGCATCGAAGCCGAGTACGCGCCAATCGCCCGCGCCCTGGCCGGTAAAGTAGGGGATCCAGTAGTGTTTCAGCCCCTGTCCATGCAGATATTCGGAGGTCCACAGGACCATGGACCTTTCCTTTTCCGAAATGCTCTCACCGGTCCAGTAGAACCCAAGAAGGTTCAGATGGGCGCAATGCCCACCATTGAAATGAGCGCGCACGGAGTCTATGTACCAGCGCAATGCCGCCCGTTGGTCAGCTTCCTTGGAGAAATCGAGCGGACGATCCGAGCCGGGTAGTGGGCCAAAGTTTGTGCTTTCCGTCGCCGGCACCGGCAGTGTGATCATCACGTTGACCCGGTGGTCCGGCTGGCTCAGGGCTTGCCCAATATCCGCCACGCAGCCTTCCAGTCCGGCCACGCCGGACTCGGGACGAAACCACGCCTCGGCCAGCCATTGCCAGTCGGCGATGTCGGGCTGAGGCTTGTCCCTGGCATAGTAATGTAGTTGTTTGCCGCTGTCCGTGGCGTATTCGATGAACAGAAAGCTGTCGAAGAGCCAGTCGGTGGGCTTGCCCTGCGGGTCAATGCAGGCCACGTAGGGGCGTAGCGTTTCGCGGGTCCAGGGGCCGCGCTGGGTCTGGCCATGATAAAGCAGGCACAGGTGGCGCATGCCGCCGGTGGATTCCAGTCCCGGCGGCAGATAGCCCGCAGGCGCGGCGGGTTCGGCGGCGGCAAGCAGGGCGCCCATGGCCAGCAGCAGGCACGTCATGGATGTCAACCGCGCCAGCTATGGCCGCACTTGCGGCAGCGGCAGTCCCGCTTCATGAATAGTGAGGCGAGGCCAAAGGTGATCATGGTCAGCCAGACCCTGCCCTCGGTCAGCGGGGTCATGTCCACATTTGCGGTGTGGCATTCCGGGCAGTGGCGGTACCGTTTGTCGGCGGGTTCGACATATTCGTCCATGTCCACCGGTTCATTGGCATCGCCCAGGATTTCACGGGCTTTTGCCTCGTCCTCGGCGTCCACCTCCACAGCAATGGCGCCGGTAAAGCCGTGGTAGCGGCCCTGCCGGTTCATCCGGGCGGCGATGTCCTCGGCGTCCAGCCGGTGACACACCGCCTGCGCCTCAAACTCCGAAGTGAAAACGCCGATGACAACCATGCTCATGCTGATACTTCCCGTTGCGCGCAGACCCTGCGCGGACAACAGTATACGCATGCGGCAGCGGGAAGAAAACGCGGGCATTGCACAATCTCTCGGAATGCCTGGCCAAACAGGCAAAGAAGGAAGTTTCCCACATCGGCCGGCATGCCACGGGCGGCATGGGCGGTCGGCAAGCCAGTCCCGTCTCCCCGGGCCGGGCGCTATTCACTCACCCATTCCGGATAGTGCGTTCTCATGCACTCTGGACACACACCGTGGCTGAATTGCGCGTCGGAATGGTTCTGGATGTACAGTTCCAACTGTTCCCAGGACTCCTGGTCATTGCGGATTTTGTGGCAATGCACGCAGATGGGCAGAATTCCCTGAAGTGTCCGGATTTCGGCGGTGGCCTCCGTCAACTCGCGGGTTCTGGCAACGACATCCTCCTCCAGTGACAAAGCAAGTGCCTGAACGCGTTTCTCGGCGTCGGCGTATTCGCGCGCGAAGGCGAAAGAGACGAACTGCAGGAGGGCCGCGAAGAGATACCAGGAACCATAACGCACGAGGCCGGATTCCGAGTCCCAATGGTACAGACTCGCCATCGCGCTCACAATGCTGCTGGCCATTACGAACGCGCCCAGCACTCCCCAGCCGTGCAGCGGAGAGTTGCGGCCGGATCTTGGCAACATTATCCACACCAGTTCCGGGAGCATGAACACGGGGAACAGATGAACGGCCACGTTTCCAAGCCACAATGAAGCGACGAAAGAAATAATGCCAATCACTGCGTACAGGGGCAGGGTCCACCGGATGCCGCCAGTAAAGAGGATTTGGAGCAACCCAAGGCCGGCGACAAGGCTGAGCGGCATGAGTGCCAGAAAGCAATACAGGTAAAAGATTCTCCATATTGCCCGGTCATAATGGTAGATTTCAGACACATGAAGCGAGGTCAGTGCCAAGGCGCAGAACAGCGCCGTCAGGCAGTAGTAGATGTTCTCCCTGCGTAGCGGATAATGGCGAAACAGGGCAAGATGAAACAGGAAGAAGACGGTGAATATGGTCACCAACGCAATCCGGTGCCATGCGTAAAGGCGCTCCCGGTTCACCGGCCCGTCGAAATTGTCCAACGCGCGCGCATAGTCGCGCGCGATCAGGAAAAACGCCCTCGGACTTGCCGACGGGGCGGAAAGGTTTGGCGGGGACAGGTTTGGAATCCAGCGCAACGCCACAACATTGTCGGCCAGAAGCGGGATAATGCATCGCGGTGTCGCGCCTGTGGACGGATCAAGATCCTGGGTGCCCGCCACGCGCGTCCCGTTCAAGAAAACTTGAAGATCATCCTGAAAGGGCACTGCTTGAAGAACGAGCGGCGTGCCGAAAACGTCGGGGGCGAATCTGAGTTTGAATCGAAACCAGACAGGCGCTCCGGAGTATTTTGCCGTGGGGCTGCCTGTTGGGCACTGAAAGCTCTGCGTAACATCCCAATCATCGTCCTTGAAACCGGGTTCTTTCCATGCCGGCTCATCGCCCGTTTGGACACGCATCCGCGGCGCACTGAGGTCGACCCCTCCGGTCTTGGAGGCGCGTAGTGCGTCCATGCTGACAGTTGCGGGGAGGAGGTTGCCGGATAGATTGGCCGGGTTGGAGGCAAGGTGAGCGGTTACTCCCGGGCTGTTGGCGCTCTCAGGGGAAAGAGGTGCAGTTCGTGCCTGATCGCAAAAGAACGCAACCGCGCAAAACAGTATCGCGAGGAGAGATCTGCCGTGCCGTTTTTTTGTCCCGACCACAGGGCATGTTGGCCCGAAATCAGCCATGGGCAACTTCACCTGCGACACAGACGCCCTTCCCCTTCCCCAGCGATTGTTCCTTTCATTGGGCGCGCTCATCTTGTCCGCAAGTATACTCCCTGGATCGGGAGGCCGCAAAACCTCCTTATTACAGCAGTGTGGAAGACACTGACAAGTCTTGCATGCCGTCGAGCACATGCGGACAAGCCAACAAGCAGACGAGGCCGGCGCTGGGAGAACGCCGACCTCGGGTAAGGGCTGAACCGGTTTGGCCGATTCCTGTCAGTAGTCCTATTCGGCAGCTTGCGGCGGTCTTACATCGAAGGTCAATTCTTCGCCGACCCGCTTGATGGTTACATGTGAACCGTCGGGGACGTTGCCGGTCAACAGCTCTCTTGCGAGCGGGTCGAGCACGCGGCGCTGGATGGTGCGCTTGAGCGGCCGCGCGCCGTAGACCGGGTCGAAGCCCAGTTCGGCGAGCAGGTCCCGCGCCTCGTCGCTCAGTTCAATCGTCAGGTTGCGCTCGCCCAGGCGTTTCGACAGCCGCGTGAGCTGCACGTCCACGATCTTGCGGATGTGTTCCCGCGTGAGCGGGTGGAACACCACAATGTCATCGATCCGGTTCAGGAACTCGGGCCGGAAATGTCTGCGCAGCACGGCCTGCACCGCCTCGATCTGTTTGTCGCCGTAGCCCTGCTGGTCAAACAGCTCGCTGCCCAGGTTCGACGTCATGATGACCACCGTGTTGCGGAAGTCCACCGTGCGGCCCTGGTTGTCCGTGAGCCG
>CAIXUF010000071.1 GCA_903922535.1 Candidatus Hydrogenedentota bacterium | reverse complement strand
GGTTGATGAAATTGTAACCGCCCTCGCGCACGGCATAGCTGGTGGTGGTGTGAGGCAAATAATATTTTTGTAAAAGCGCGCCGGCCACGATGCCGGACGCGAGCACCACGAAGAGAACAGCCTTCCACGGACGGCTCATCGCGCTTTCACCTCGAAACCCTTCGATTCGCTGTTCTTCTTCTTTTCCATGCTCAACGTGTCCACCAGCGCGACCTGCGTACCGGCCTCCACGCCAGAGATGGCCACCTCGTCGGGATTGCGCGCCAGCACTTCCACGCGCACGCTGCGCAGTCCCTCCCTGGCGGGAACCAGCACCACGGGCCGCCCGTCGTGGGCGAACACGGCCTTGGCCGGAACACTGATCACGTTCTTCAGCCGGTCCACGATCACGTCCATGCGCCCGTTCATGGCCGGTCGCAAGCGGTCATCGGCCGCACCGAGCGACCCGAAAGCGCGGAAGCTGCGCGAGGGCGGCCATTCGAAGGTCTGCTCGGTGAGCGGGGAAATCGCCACCAGCTTGCCCTGAAAGGGCTTTTCCGGGAAGGGGTCCAGAATCACGCGCACGTCTTCGCCCAATTGCATCTTGCCGCGATCGATCTCTTCGACCTTGCCTTTGAGGCGTAGGCTTCCGAGGTCGGGGATCTCGGCGATGGCGCTGCCCGGCCAAAGGTTGTCGCCTACCTTGAACGGCTTGGCGTTCATCCAGCCCTGCGAGAAGTTCATCAGGTAACTGACCACGCCGGCCGCGGGAGCGTGCACCTCCATGCTGGCCAGCCGCTCGCGCGTGATGTCCACCAACTGTTTGGCTTTGTCGCGCTGGCTTTGCAGCGAGCCGACCTTGGAGCGGTTGGAGGCAGCGTTCAGCTCCATGGTGGCCTGTTGCACGCGGACTTTTTCCTGAGCCAATCCGAGGTCGATGCGATTCTCCTGCGCCTGAATGTCGCTGACGATGTCCTGCTTCAAGGACTCGAGACGCGCCTTCTCGGCGGCCTGCTTCTGCGTGGCCAGGTCCAGCTTGTCCTGCTCCGTCGTCATCTTGCCGTCGGCGATGGCCTGATCGAGGGTCGCCTGGGCTTGCGCGAGCGAAGCTAGCTGCTCTTTCAATTGGCGTTCCGCGCCGCTGGCGTCGAAACGCACAACAGGGTCGCCCTTCCTGACGGCGGAACCTTGCGGGGCCAGCCAAACGATCTGCAGGTTGGGGACATTCACGGGCGCATTGATGCGTGCCGTACTGTCCGCGGTCAGCTCACCGCGGCAGCTCACGATGACCAGAAACTCGCCTCGGCGCGCGGTCGCCGTGGGAACGTTGGTCGTGGGCGACGCCGCCTTGGACCGCGAGTGCATGAAGGCCAGCGTGATCGCGAGGACCAGCAACAACCCTCCGGCGAACCAGCGTTTGCCGAACGGGAACCGGTGGATGGCGGATTCCAGAGTGGAGTTCATTGTGCGGCTCCCGCTTTTGGACCGGCGCCGCTGGCGGTTTGCGCCAGGGCTGCGGTTGCGTCAATTTCCAGGGCCGCCGAAAGGTCG
>CAIXUF010000070.1 GCA_903922535.1 Candidatus Hydrogenedentota bacterium | reverse complement strand
CGCGCGGAGCACGTCGAACACGCGTTCTTCCCCGCCGCGGTATACCATGCCGTCATCGATGCGCAGCGTCTCCTCCGCGCTCAGGGGCAGAAAACGCCCTTCCGCCTGCGCATGGCGCTCGCCGTCGGGGCCAGTTATCCACGCGCGGGTGTGCACCAGGCGTCGGCTGGAACGCACCACCTCGGCGCAGACCGTAAAGCCGGGGCCGGGCGGAACGGGTTTCAAATAGCGGACGATCAGTTCGCCGGTGACGCACATGCGGTGGATTGATCGGGCCGCCGCCCAGCCCATGCACTCGTCCAGCGCCGCGGCAAGCACACCGCCGTGAACCACGTCCGGATAGCCACAATGCGGCTCCCGGGCGGTCAGCGGCATCTTCACCAGCCCGTTCTCCACAAGGAAACGCGCCTGCAGCCCGGCCGGGTTGTGTTGACCGCAGACAAAGCAGTGCGGTGAGGTTGGCAAATCCTGAATGGCAGGCACTTCCATTATTGAATACTCCGAAACAACCGGCTTTCGCCGGGGTTATGAGGAATGCGAGCGTGATCATTGAAACGAAGACCCAAGTTAAGGTGGTCGCGCTGTCGCTTCCGACTACTTCCTCCGATGGGCCAAAACTTTCTTGAGGGCAAAGACGACCTCGTGCAGGTTCTTGTCGCTAATCTGCGGGTGAAGGGGAAGTGAAAGGATGTCTTCGGACGCGCGGGTCGCCTCCGGAAAGTCCTCCGCGCGCAGGCCAAGCGTCTCCCGGTAATAGGGATGCAGATGCAGTCCGTAGAAGTGAACACCGGTTCCGATGTTTTCCCTGCGAAGATCCTGCGCAATCTCGTCGCGGGAACGGTTCAGTTTGTCCAGTTTCAGCCGAATGATGAACAGGTGCCAGCCATGCTCCACGTCTTCACGCTCCACGGGAAGCGTGAGCTCGTCAATGCCCGAAAGCACCGCCCTGTACATGGCGGCGAGACGCGTGCGGGATGCCTTGAACGAGGCAAACTTCTTCAACTGGGCCACACCCATCGCGGCGGCGACGTTTCCGAGCGCATACTTGTATCCCGGCGTCACGACCTGCGCCGGGGTGGGCACGGCGCTCCGGCCATAACGGTCCCAGGCCGTGGCGGTCATGCCATTGGCGGCAAGCAGTCGCAGGCGGGCCTCGTCATCCGCGTTGTCCACCGTGATCATGCCGCCCTCCATGGTGGTAATGTTCTTGATCGCATAGAAGCTGAAACAGGTGTGCGCCCCCCTGGAACCGACAGGCACGCCTTTGTACGAGGCACCCAGCGCGTGCGCAGCATCCTCGATCACGGGCACGCCATGCCGCCGCGCAATCTCATGAATGCGTTCCATGTCGCACGGATGCCCCGCCATGTGCACCGGCATGATGGCCTTGGTCCGCTCGTTGATGGCGGCCTCCAGAAGTTCTGGATTCAGGTTGAGTGTGTCCGGCTCCACATCCACAAAGCGAACCTTTGCGCCCATGTTCAGGATCGTGTTGCCGGTGGACGCCCAGGTGATGGGCGGAATGATGACCTCATCGCCCGGTCCCGCGCCGAGCTGCACGAGCGACAGGTGGAGCGCCGCCGTGCAGGACACCACCCCGACGGCGTGCCGGGCTTGAACCGTTTCCGCAAAGAGCCGCTCAAAGGTTTGAACCTGCGGACCCGATGTCAGCCAGCCGCTGCGCAGCGCGTCCAACACAGCCCCCTCCTCCTCCGCGCCGATGGCGGGACGACCCAGGGGAATGAATCGCGCCGCCACAGGTTCGCCGCCCTGGTCGACCGGCATGGACAAAAGCGTCTTCATCTTTGCCACGTTGAAGTGGAGTTCGTCAAACGGCGAAAGGTCCGGGTTCGCCTCAAGCCCCCGGCGCACCTCCTCAATGCCCTCGTCCATGCTCCACTGGCAGACAAAGTTCAGGCGCTGCCGGATCTTGCCAAACTGCACCCTGTAATTGCGCTGGTCGTCGTCGTCTTTGAGCGTTTCTATGGCCGTTTCATGAATGCGCCGCGACACCCGTTCTGCTAGGTCGCCGATGCGCACATTGTGAAGATCCGACCCGACGTTGAAGGTCTCCCCGGCCAACAGATGGGCCGGCCCCTCCACCATCAGCACGGTCGCGTCGGCGGCGTCGCGCACATGCACGAACGGGCGCCATTGGCCGCCGCCGCCCCGCACGATGATGCGATGCTGGCGCAGCGCGGTGGCCACCATCTGGTTTATGGCGAGGTCAAAGCGCATCCGGCGGGACCAGCCGAAGAGGGTGGCCATGCGCGCCACCACCGGCTCAAACTCCGAAGAGGCCATGCGCAGCACGGCCTGTTCCGCCGCAAGTTTGCTCTTGCCGAAGGTGGACACCGGATTGGCAGGGCTTTCCTAGATCG
>CAIXUF010000069.1 GCA_903922535.1 Candidatus Hydrogenedentota bacterium | reverse complement strand
CATCGAGAAGATGTGCGAGAAGATCACACCGCGCCAGATCATTCATTTGACGGACCGCCTGGACTATTTTTCGGCGATCATGAACAACTGGTGCGTGGCCAAGGCGGTGGAGAAGGCGGCCGGTATCGAGACCAACGGGCGCATTGAGACAATCCGCACGCTGATGGCGGAGTTGCAGCGCATCCAGAGCCACATGCTCTGGTGGGGTGTGCTGGGCATGGACCTGGGCGCGTTCACCGCGTTTCTCTACGCGTTCCGCGACCGGGAAATCATCAGCGAACTGTTCGAGGAGACCATCGGCGCGCGGCTCACGATGAACTACGTGCGGCCGGGCGGCGTGATGTTCGACATTCTTCCCGATTTCCCGGCGAAGGTCAAGAAGCTGCTCAAGTATCTGGGACCGATCATCGACGAGTACGACACGCTGCTTTCGGGCAACGTGATTCTCCAGGAGCGCCTGCGCAACATCGGCGTGCTTGATCCGAAGCAGGCGGTCGCGCTGGGCTGCACCGGCCCCGTGCTGCGCGGCAGCGGCGTCCCCATGGACCTGCGCAAGACGGCGCCCTACGGAAGGTACGGCGATGTCGAGTTCAACGTCGCCATCGGCACCAAGGGCGACTGCTGGGACCGCTACTACGTGCGCATGGAAGAGATCCGGCAGTCCCTGCACATCATCGAACAGTTGATCGACACCATACCCGAGGGGCCCGTCAACGTGATCCGCGCAAACGCGCGCATCGCCGTCCCCGAAGGCACCTACTGCGACCAGATCGAGACCGCGCGCGGTGTGCTGGGCGTCATGCTCGTCTCCGACGGCAAGAGCCCAAACCCGTACCGGCTCCATTTCCGGTCCCCGAATTTCAACAACATGTGGGCGGTCACGGCGCTTGCGCCGGGCTGGCGCATTGCCGACATCATCGCCATACAGTCCAGTCTTGACCTTGTAATCCCGGACATTGATCGGTGAACCGATGACCACGCCAACCATGACATACCTGACCCTCGCGGTGGCCCAAGGCGCCTTCAAGACCGTCACCGTCTCGGAACGGACGGCGCAGGCCTTCGCGGAAGGTTCCTGGATACTCGCGCTGGTCTATGTCGCGGCCGCACTGGCCGGGCTGGGCGCGCTCTTGACGCTTGTGGGCCTGCTGCTCATCTACGCGGAGCGCAAAATTGCCGCCCATTTCCAGTGCCGGTTGGGACCGATGCGCGTCGGCTGGCACGGCATTTTGCAGACCGTGGCGGACGCCATCAAGCTGCTGCTGAAAGAAGACGTCGTCCCGGAAAAGGCGGACAAGGCCATGCACCTGCTGGCGCCTTTCCTTTCCATGATGGCCACGGTGATGGTGCTTGGCGTGCTGCCCTACAGCCCCATCCTGCAGATCACCGACATCAACATCGGCGTTCTTTACGTGACCGCCATAAGCGGCTTCGGCGTGATGGGAATCCTGCTGGGCGGCTGGAGCTCGAACAACAAGTGGTCCATGGTCGGCGCGATGCGTGCGGGC
This sequence comes from Candidatus Hydrogenedentota bacterium, assembly GCA_903922535.1. Next base: position 18,530 of record CAIXUF010000069.1, on the reverse strand, counting down.
GCGCAGATCATCTCCTACGAGATTTCCGCCACGCTGGCGCTGCTGGTCGTCGTGCTGTTCTCGGGCACCCTCTCCCTGGCGGAGATCGTGCAGAGTCAGGATGCGGGCTGGTGGATTTGGCGGGCAAACGGCGTCGGCCTTGTTTCCTTCATCATTTTCGTGATTGCCGTCACTGCCGAGATCAACCGTACCCCCTTCGACATCCCCGAGGGCGAGTCGGAGTTGACCGCCGGGTTCCACACCGAATACTCCGGTCTGCGCTTCTCCTTCTTCTTCCTGGCCGAGTTCATCAACATGTTTGTCGTGTCGGCCATGGCGGCCACGCTGTTCCTGGGCGGGTGGATGCCCTTCCACATCGGCCTGGGGGGCGCGTTCAACGGGGTGATGGACCTGATCCCGCCGGTGCTGTGGTTCTTCGGCAAAACCTCCGTGGTGGTATTCCTGATCATGTGGTTCCGCTGGACCTTCCCGCGCCTGCGGGTGGACCAGTTGATGTATCTTGAGTGGAAGGTTCTGCTGCCAATCGGCTTCGTGAACCTGTTCGCGGCCGCGGTGGTGGTGCTGTACAACCTCTACCCCTTTCCAATTTTGGTGCCTTAGCCGGAGCGACGGAAAAAGACCAGCATGGGACGAGTTGATTTCAACGATGTGAAACATGAAACGCGCGCCTTCGCGGGCGTGACGGTTCCGGTGTCGGTCGTGCCGCGGTTCAGGCGGCAGGCCTACCCGGCCCGTTTCCTGTTCTCGCTCAAGAGCCTGATCGACGGCATGCGCCTCACTTTCGGCTATCTAATCCGTCCGTCGAAGGTCGTGACACAGCAGTATCCAGAGAACCGGGCCACGCTCAAGTTTCCGGAGCGCTACCGGGCCAGCCTGAAGTTCAAGTTTGACGAAAACGGGTACCAGAGCTGCAACGGCTGCGGAAGCTGCGAACGCGCCTGCCCGAACGGTTCTATTATTCTGGAGACGCGCAAGGGCGCGGCCACCGGCAAGAACGAGATTGAGCGCTACATCTGGCGCATGGACTCGTGCGTGATGTGCAATGCCTGCGTGGAGGCCTGCGCCTTCGGCTCGCTGGAGATGTCGCACGAGTTCGAGAACGCCGTCTATGACCGGCGCCTGCTGGTCTACACGCTGAACCGCTACGCAGGCCCCACGGCCAACGTGCTGCTGAAAGAGGAGAATCTGGAGGCGCGCGCGGCGATGATGACGGAGATTGACGCCTACGGCGGGCCGGTCCCCATGAACGGGCATGCGCTGCCGACGGTCCGCGCGCTGGGTTCGCCCCGCGATGAGGCCAAACCGGCCGAAGGGGGGGCGGCTTCATGATGATTGCACCCGCCATCTACACCGTGCTGTTCTGGGGCGTGGCCGCCGCGACGATCCTGTTCGCGCTGGCCGTGGTCAACACGCGCAAGCTGCTGCGCGCCGCCATCGCGCTGATGGGCGCATTGAGCACCACGGCCGCCCTTTACGCCATGCTGGACGCCCAGTTCCTCGCCGGCGTGCAGGTGCTGGTCTATGTGGGCGGCATTGTGGTGCTGATCGTGTTCGCCATCATGCTGACGCGCTCGGGCGAACTGCTGGAGGACAACCCCACGACCGAGCGGAAAATCGTGGGCGCCTTCATTTCCATCATGTTCCTGGTTTTGTCGGCGGCGGCGGTGTGGGTTTCCCCCTTTGCGGAGAACTCGGAGGGAAAGACGCCGGCCAATGACGCGCTGGCCATCGGCAGGGCGCTGCTGGACGCGGGTCCCGGCGGCTATGTGGCGCCTTTCGAGGTGATTTCGCTGCTGCTGTTGGCGGCCATGATCGGGGGCATCGTGATTGCCCGCAAAACGCCGCCGCCCGATCAGCCCTTCACCAGTGGCGGCGACCTGCCCGGCGAGACCGACGTGTACCGTCCGCTCAGCCAGCGCGACACCGAATCGGGAGGGCGGGCGTCATGAACCAACTGCTTGCGCTCATCATCTCGCACACGCCCGGCGTCCGCGAATGGCTCGTGCTGACCTCGGTGATCTTTTCCATCGGCCTCTACGGGCTGCTCACGCGGCGCAACGCCGTCGGCATCCTGATGGCGGTGGAACTGATGCTGAACTCGGCCGCGCTCAATTTCGTTATCTTCAACCGCTTCTGCACGCCCGCCCGGGTGGACGGCAGCGTGATGGCGATCTTCGTCATTGCCGTGGCCGCGGCCGAGGTGGTGGTGGGTATGGCCATCTTCGTGGCCCTCTACCGCTACCGGGGCACGGTGGACGTGAACCGGATGGACACGATGAAGAACCCCGTGGAGCCCATCGGAGGCCCCATAGCGTTCAACAAAGAAGTGCTGGACAACATCAACAAGCAATACAAGAGCCGCCATGACCACTGAGATCGACATCCTGCATATGGGCTTTGCGCTGCGGCACGCGTGGCTGGTCCCCGCGTTTCCATTGGTCTCGTTTGTCCTGGTGGGGTTGTTCATCCGGCCGCTGTCGCAGCGGCTCTCCGGCATCGTGGCCACGCTCGCCGTGTTCTGTTCCTGGACGGTGGCCGGCAACATCGCATACGAGTATTTCACCATTTCCCCGCCGGGTGCCGAGCATCCCGTGCTTGTCCCGTGGGCATTCGAGTGGCTCCAGTACCAGCCGGGGCTGACGGTAAACATGGGCGTCATCGTGGACCCCATTTCGGTACTGCTGATGCTGGTGGTCACCACAGTCAGCACACTGGTCCACGTCTACAGCATCGGCTACATGAAGGGCGACACGGGCTTCGGCCGCTTCTTCGCCTACCTGAACCTGTTCACGTTCAGCATGCTGGGCCTGGTCGCGGCGCCGAACATCCTGCAAATGTACGTCTTCTGGGAATTGGTGGGAGTGAGCAGTTTCCTGTTGATCGGCTTCTATTACCAGAAGCCGTCCGCCGTGGCCGCGTCGAAGAAAGCCTTCATCGTCACGCGCTTCGCCGACCTGGGCTTTCTCATCGGTGTGCTCACGCTGGGTTACTTCGGTTTCACCCTGTTTGGCGGGGTTGCCCCGGCCGTTACGGCCCGCACGGCCGCGCACTGCGCCATGCCGCTGCAACCGATCGATTTCCTCTATCTGACCAGTCCCGAATTCCTTGCCAAGTTTGGCACGCTGGCCGCCGGTTCAACGGGCGTCACGCTGCTGACCGTGGCGATGGTGCTGGTGTTTATGGGCGCGGCCGGCAAGAGCGCCATGTTCCCGCTGCACATCTGGCTGCCCGACGCCATGGAGGGCCCGACCCCCGTGTCGGCGCTGATCCACGCGGCGACGATGGTGGTGGCCGGCGTGTACCTCGTGGCGCGCATGTTTCCCGCCTTTGCGGTGAGCGGCGCGGCGTTGCTGGTGGTGGCCTACGTGGGCGCGTTCACGAGCCTCTTTGCGGCGGTTATCGGCACGACGCAGGACGACATCAAGCGCGTGCTGGCCTTCTCCACGCTGAGCCAGTTGGGCTACATGATGCTTGCGCTGGGCGTGGCGACGATGGACAGCCCGCTGGGCTACACGGCCGGCATGTTCCACCTCTTCACCCACGCCTGCTTCAAGGCGCTGCTCTTCCTGGGCGCGGGCGCGGTCATCCACGCCGTGCACAGCAACGAGATTTGGGACATGGGCGGACTGCGCCGCAAGATGCCCATCACGCACGCTACCTTCCTCATTGCCACGCTGGCAATCAGCGGTTTCTGGCCCCTGTCCGGTTTCTTCTCGAAGGACGAGATTCTGGCGGCGGCGTTGGGCAACGGCCACACGGTCATTTTCGGTGTGGCGCTGTTTGTGGCGGGCCTGACGGCCTTCTACATGTTCCGCATCTATCTCGTCACCTTCTGGGGCGAGCCCCGCAGTGACAAGGCCCATCACGCCCATGAGATTCCCCCGGTGATGTGGATTCCGCTGGCGATCCTGGCCGTGCTGAGCGTGGTGGCCGGGTACGTGCCGATGGCCAAGTTCGTCAGCATCGGCGTCGAGCATGCGGGACACGAAGGCATCAATTTCGCCATCGCCATTCCGGCAACGCTTGCGGCGCTGCTGGGCACCGGCATGGCGCTGCTGCTGTACACCGGTTCGGGCAGCCGGGCGGACGTGATTGTCTGGACGCTCGGCGGACTGCACACGCTCGTCAAGAAGAAGTTCTACGTCGATGAGGTCTACCTGTTTGTGACCCACCGGCTTATTTTCCGTCTGGTGTCCCGTCCGATTGCATGGTTCGACCGGACCATCGTGGACGGCGGCGTGAATGTGTCCGCCTGGGGCACGCGCGCGTCGGGTCATCTGTTCAGTTGGATGCAGACGGGTCAGGTGCAGTCCTACAGCGCGTGGTACGCGGGCGGGGCCCTGCTCGTGCTGCTGGTCCTCTGGGCCGCATTCATTTAGAGGAATCGGATTTCAACATGGGTTTGCTTAGTTGGCTCATAGCAGTGCCGTTCATCACCATGATCGCGGTGGTCTTCACCCCCGCGAGCCAATGGAAGGCGGTCCGCTGGATTTCCGCGCTCGGCACGGGCGTCCAACTCGCGCTCACGGCCCTGCTTACCCACAGCTATTGGATCGCGGCCGCGCCGGACAACGCCGCCACGATGACGGCCCGGCTGACCAAACTCTATTTTGTCGAGCGGATCCCCTGGTTTGAGTCGCTGGGCATCCAGTATTTCATCGGCGTGGACGGCATCTCGGTGGCGATGATCATCCTCACGTCCATCATCATCTTCACGGGTGTGCTGGCGAGTTGGAACGTGGAGAGCCGGACCAAGGAGTTCTTCGCGCTGCTGCTGCTGCTGGTCACGGGCGTGTTCGGCGTGTTCGTGAGCTTCGACCTGTTCCTGTTCTTCATGTTCTACGAGTTGGCGGTGCTGCCGATGTACCTGCTCATCGGCATCTGGGGCACGGGCCCCAAAGAGTACTCCGCCATGAAGCTCACGCTGATGCTGCTCGTGGGCAGCGCCTTCGTGCTCGTGGGGCTCCTTGCCATGTACCACGTCTCCGGCCTGCACACCTTCGACTTGCAGGCGCTGGCGCAGGCTTCCTTCACCAAGGAATTCCAGACCTGGGTGTTTCCGATGATCTTCGTTGGGTTCGGCGTGCTGGGCGCGCTCTATCCGCTGCACACGTGGTCGCCCGACGGACACAGTTCCGCGCCGACCGCCGTGTCGATGCTGCATGCGGGCGTGCTGATGAAGCTGGGCGGCTACGGCGCGCTGCGCGTCGGCGTCTACCTGCTGCCCGAGGGCGCCAAGGTCTGGGGCCTGTTCTTCATGGGCCTGACCACCATCAACATTTTGTACGGGTCGCTCGGCGCGGTGATGCAGAAGGACCTCAAGTACTTCACCGCCTACTCTTCCGTGAGCCACTGCGGGTTCGTCCTCTTCGGCGTGGCGACGCTGACCGTCATGGGAATGAAGGGCGCCGTGATTCAGATGTTCAGTCACGGCATCATGACGGGCCTCTTCTTCGGACTTATCGGCATGGTCTACGGCCGCACGCACACGCGCCTCATCCCGGACATGGGCGGTCTGGCGAAAGTGATGCCCTGGCTGGCGACCGCGTTCTACATTGCCGGTCTGGCGAGCCTGGGCCTGCCGGGACTGGCCGGGTTCGTGGCCGAGACGCACGTGTTCCTGGGCGGCTTCTTTGGCAATCCCTGGTCCGACCCGACCATCTCGTGCGTGCTGACCATCCTGGCCACGATGTCCATCGTGGTGACGGCGGTCTACGTGCTGCGGGGCCTGGCCATGGTTTTCCAGGGGCCGATCACGCACGCCGAATACGAACTGCTGACCGACGCCACACTGCCGGAGAAGATTTCCACGGGCATGCTCATCGCCACGCTCGTGATCGTCGGGGTGATGCCCCGGTATTTCATCACCCTCATCGAGAGTTCGGTCATGCCCATGATTAACCGCCTCTCGCACGGGGTTTAGCACCTTGCGGATATCATGACACCATGCTGATGCTGCCCGAAATCATCGTTGTCGTCACCGCCCTGGCGGTGCTGGTCGCCGATCTGTTCCTCACGGAACGGACTAGACGCGCCGTGTCGTGGCTTTCCCTGGCCGGGCTGGCCGCGGCGGCCGGGGTGCTGCTCACCCTCATCCCCATGAACGGCACTCTGCTCGGCGGACAGTTCGGCATGGACTCCGTGGCCTGGTGGTTCAAGCTCTTCTTTCTCATTTCGGGCTTCTTCACCGTGGTTCTGTCCATGGACCTGCTGCACGGTCGCACCACCTTCCGCATGCGGGGCATCGGGTCGCCCGGCGAATACTACACCGTGCTCCTGTTCACCATCTGCGGCATGATGTTCCTCGTGTCGGCCCGCGACATGGTGCTGCTCTACGTGAGCCTCGAACTGGCCACCATTCCCCTCTTCGCCCTGGCGGCATGGCGGCGCGAGGACATGCGCTCCGGCGAGGCAGGCCTGAAGTATGTGATCGTCGGCGCGCTCGCGTCGGCCTTCATCCTCTACGGCCTCGGGCTGCTCTACGGCCTGACCGGGCACATCGGCCTGGACGCGGCGCGCGTGACCAAGGGCAGCCCTGCCTTCTGGCTCGCCGCGGCCATGCTCACCGCCGGTATCGGCTTCAAATTGACGCTGGTGCCCTTCCACCTGTGGGCGGCCGACGTGTTCGAGGGCGCGCCCATGCCCATCACGGCCTACCTCTCCGTCGCCTCCAAGGGCACGGGCCTGGCCTTCATGTTCCAGCTCTTCTACCGCATGATGGGCGGATGGCTGGACGACTGGGCACTGATGATCGCGCTGTTTGCGGCCGTCACCATGACGCTGGGCAACTGTGTCGCCATCGTCCAGGGCAACATCAAGCGCTTCATGGCCTTCAGCGCCATTTCCCACGCCGGCGTCTTCATCATGGGCTTCCTCGGCCCCCACGACTACGGCGTCCCCGCCATGCTCTTCTACCTGCTCGCCTACATCGCCTCCACCTTCGCCCTGTTTGCGGGCATTGTCTGGTATTCCAACGAGACGGGCCGCGAAAACATCCGCGACTACCGTGGCCTGTCGCGCACCAACCCCATCATGGCCCTCGCCATGATGCTGGCGTTGTTCAGTCTTGCCGGCATCCCGCCCCTGTCCGGCTTCGTGGGCAAGTTCTTCCTCTTCAGCGTGGCTGCGGGCGCCGGGTTCCACTGGCTGGTCGGCGTGGCGGCGGTCAATTCCACCATCGCCCTCTACAACTACCTGCGCATCGTCCGCGAGATGTACATCGAGCCGGCCCACGAGGACGGCCCGGCGGCCCCGGCGAGCTGGTCGCTCAGCACCGCCACGGCCGTGCTGACCGTGGTCGTGGTGCTGCTGGGCATCATCCCCTTCTTTTACAATGCCATCAACGGAACCACCATCGCCTGGATGAGCGCCGTTCTCCCGCACTGACCTCACGTGGTTTCTTGCGCCGCACCCCGGTCTCGTGCCGCAGGCGTCCCGCCTGCATTACGGAGAAGACGGACTTCCCTCCCCCCGGCGTCCCGTCGGCCTTGTCCTTTCCCTCTTTGAAGTCCCTTTTGTCCTTTCCCCCCTGGGCTGGAAACCCGGACTGTACCCGATTTGCTTCGGCGCTGCGCCCCTCCTGTCCCCGACCGGGGAAAAAGGTGCCCGGACGGGCGAATAAGAAGGGGAAACTGCTTGTTTTGATTATGGTTCACAATACGAATTTGGTCAGGGACATTGTGCTAGAATGCGAGAACCCTTTGGTTTCGCGGCCCCGTTTGCCTTTCTTAAGGGAAAGGATGTTTCATCGCGCGGTTGAAGGCGGATTGGGCATAATGGAGGCGGTTCACGTACAGGGTGTCGTTGAAAAAGCGCCTTTGGAGCGCCTCGCAGGTGTCATGTTCCCCGCTTTGGGTGTAAGCAGATAACAGGAACAAGGGCCCATGTCTTTAGAGTCCAGCAGTGAGGAAACCCGCCGGCTATTGGAGAATCTCCACAGGCGCGTGGGCGGGCTCGTCGGGCAGGAGGTCCTGAAGACGGAAGTGCTTGAGGGGTTGTCCCGCGCCATGGATGCCCTGGCCGGCACGGACGGGGAACCGCCGCAGCCGCACGTGCCGCCTGAAGCGTACCCCACGGCCGGGAATGCCTCCGAAGAGTATCGCAGACTAACCCGGACGCTCCACGCGCGCAGCCGCAGCAACCACGTCATGATTGCCGCCACCGACGAGCTGCAGTACCTGCACGACGTGTGCCGGATTGTCGTGGAAGACTGCGGCCATGCCATGGTGTGGATGGGCTACGCCGAGCAGGACGAGGGCAAGACGGTCCGGCCCGTGGTCTGGTCCGGCTTTGAGGACGGCTATCTTGAAACGCTGAAGCTCACCTGGGCGGACTCCGAACGCGGGCGCGGCCCCACGGGCACCGCCATTCGGCGTGGGAAGCCGTGCGTCTGCGCAAACATGCAGCACGACCCCAAGTTCCTGCCCTGGCGCGAAGAGGCGCTGAAACGGGGCTACGCCTCGTCCGCCGTGCTGCCGCTGATGGACGGGGACAGGGCCTTCGGTGCGATCACCATTTATGCCCGGGAGCCCAACGCCTTTTCGCCGGAGGAAGTCGCGCTGCTTTCCGATCTGGCGCAGGATCTCAGCTTTGGGATTCTGTCCATCCGGGTGCGCCAGGCGCAGGCCCGGTCGGAGGAACTGCTGCGCCGCAGCGAGGAACGCTTCCGCAGCATCGTGGAATTGTCGCCCGACGCCATCTTCGTCAACCACGACGGCCGGGTCGCGTATGTGAACCCGGCAGGGCTGGAGCTGTTTGGCGCCGCGGAACCCGGGCAGCTTCTGGGCCGGTCACCCTTCGACCTGTTCCACCCCGACTATCACCCGAAAATGCGGGAGAGGATAGAGACGCTTTTTGCCGGCGGGTCCGCACCGTTGACCGAGGCGCGGATCGTGCGGCTGGACGGAACCGTTCGCGAGGTGGAGAGCGCGGCGTCACTCCATGACGTGCAGGAAGGCAGGGCGATCCAGGTGGTGCTGCGCGACATCACCGCGCGCAAGCAGGCCGAGGTGGCGCTGGCCCGCTCAGTCAAGGATACCCGGCAGCACGCCGGTGAAACCGAGGCGGTGCTGGCGGCGATGCACGACGCCGTGCTCGTGTATGACACGGACATGAACGTGATCCGCGCCAATCCGGGATTCATTCCCACCTACGGATTCGATCCCACGGGGTTGAATGTCGGCGAGATCATCCAGCGCACACAATGCGAGCGCGCCGACGGGCGTCAGATCCCCCTGGGGGACCAGCCCACCCCGCGCGCCCTGCGCGGCGAGTCGGCGATCAACCAGCAGCTCCGCATAACGCGGGCGGACGGCCAGGAGCGCGCACTCGAAACCACCGCCACACCACTGCGTGCCGGCGGGGAAATCGTCGGCGTGGTCACGGTCTGGCACGACATCACCGAGCGCAAGCGGGCCGCCGAGGCGCTGGCCGCCGAGCGCGCCAATCTGCAGGCGGTTTTCGACGCGGCCAATTTTGGCATGATGCTGATTGACGCGCAGGGGTCGGTCAGACGGCTCAATGCAACGCTTACCCGGTGGATTGGGGAGGACGTGTACGCGCGCACCGGCGACCAGCCCGGCGACCTGGTGGGCTGCATCCATGCCCTGGCTGACGCGGGGGGGTGCGGGCGGACCCCCTATTGCGCCTCCTGCGCCATCCGAAACGCATTCACCTCGGCCCTGCGCAGCGGAAAGCCGGTCCACAATGTCGAGACCGAATCGACCCTGCTGATAGGCGGAAACCGGGTGAGCCTGTGGTTTGAGATTAGCGCCGATCCCATCATTCTGAACGGACAACCGCACGTGGTGCTCGGGTTGAGCAACATCACCGAACGCAAGTGGGCGCAGCAGGCGCTTCAGGAAAGCGAAGAACGCTTCCGGATGCTCTTTATTTCCATGAACGAGGGCTATTATCTGGCCGAGGTTGTCTATGACGACGGTGGTGCCCCCTGTGACTACCGCTTCCTGGAGGTCAACCCGGCGTTTGAACAGATCATGGGCCGGGGCCGCGAGGCGATCATCGGCAGGCGGATGCATGAACTGATTCCCAATCCCTCCCCCGCATGGATACAGGCCTTCACACAGGTTGCCCTCACGGGAACGCCCCAGGATTGCAGTTTCCATTCGGAAATACTCCAGCGCCACTTCGAGGCCTTTGCCTTCCGGCCGGCCGAGGGGCAGGTGGCCGTGCTGGTTGCGGACATCACCAAACGCAAACAGGCGGAGGACGCGCTGCACAGGACCACGGAACGCCTGCGGCTGCTGTCCGACGTGACATCGCGGCTGCTGGCTGGCGACGACCCGCAGGCCGTGGTCGGGGACCTCTGCCGCGACGTCATGGCGCACCTCCACTGCGAGTGCTTCTTCAATTTCCTGGCCGACGCATCCAGCGGGCGGCTGCGGCTCAACGCCTGCGCGGGCATCCCCGAAGAGGAGGCCGCAAAGATCAAATGGCTGGACTACGGTGTGGCCGTATGCGGCTGCGTTGCCATGCAGGGCCGGCGCATTTCGGCCGAGGACATTCAGCACGCGGACGATCCCCGGACCGATCTGGTCCGGTCCTATGGCATCCAGGCCTACACCTGCCATCCGCTGCTGGCGGGAACGCGGGTCATTGGAACCCTGTCTTTCGGTTCAAAGACGCGCACGACCTTCACGGATGACGAAACGGAGCTGATGCGCCAGGTGACGGACAAGGTTGCCATAGGCATGCAGCGCATCCTGGCACAGCAGGCGCTTGCGGAAAGCGAGGAACGCTTCCGCGCCTCCTTCGACAACGGCGCCATCCCCATGGCCCTGACCGCGCTCGACGGCACGCTCATCAAGGTCAACCCGACATTCTGCCGCTTCATCGGCTATTCCGAGGCAGAACTTGCGGGAACCTCCTTCGCCCAGTTCACTTATCCCGACGATCTGCCCGCAAACCGGGCTGGCGTGGAGCGGATATGCCGCGGCGAGGTCCCGTCATTCCGCATGGAAAAACGCTACATCCGCAAGGACGCCGCCGTCGTCTGGGCGGACATGAGCACGGCCCCCGTCCTCGACGCCCATGGGCAGCCGCTCTACATTGTGACCCACATTATGGACATCACCGAGCGCAGGAGGCTGCAAGTCGAGTTGGCCGAGCGGGCCGGAGAAATGCAGGCCATCCTGGACAACGCCCCCGTCGCCATCTGGATCGCCCATGACCCGCTGTGCCGGCACATCACCGGCAATGCCACCGCCGACCAGATTCTGCTCACCCCGCGCGGCGCGAATATCTCGCGCAGTGCAGCGCAGGACGAATCGCCGGTTTCGTACATGGTTTGCCGGGACGGCGTTGAGTTGAAGCCCGGGGAATTGCCCGCCCAGATGGCCGCCGCCACCGGCCAGCCGGTCACCGGAAACGAGGTGGAAATTGTCGCATCAGACGGGCGGCGCGTTCAGATGCTCATGTCGGCCGTCCCCCTCTTTGACATTGACGGCCGGGTCCGCGGCTCCATCACCACCGGCGTCGACGTGAGCGGCCTCAAGCAGGCCCAGCGGGCGCTGGAGACCAGCACACAGCGGTTCCACACCACCCTGTCAAGCCTGTATGGCGGCATCCTGCTGGTGGCCAATGATGGAAAGGTCGAATTTGTCAACCAGTCATTCTGCGACCTTTTCGGTCTGGAAGATTCGCCCAGTGACCTCCTTGGACTCACGTCAAACAATATGATTCGAAAGATCAAGTCCCGCTACGGAAATTCCGACGAGGCCGTCAAACGGATTGGAGAAATCGTCGGCCACGGACTGTCCGTAAGAGGCGAAGAAGTGGCCCTGCGCGGGGGCCGCACCTGCCTTCGCGACTTCATTCCCCTGGTAGTGGACGGAGAGCCCCATGGCAGGGTGTGGCATCATATCGACATCACCCAGCGCAAGAGGATAGAGGAGGCGCTGCGCGAGAGCGAGGAGCGCTTCAAGGCGATCGCCTCGAACACGCCCGACCATATCCTCGTGCAGGACCGTGACCTGCGATACACCTTCGTCGTCAATCCGCAACTGGGATTAACCGACAAGGACATGCTCGGAAAGACCGATTATGACTTTCTCCCAAAGGATGACGCGGAGAAACTGACAGAAATCAAGCGGCAGGTGCTGGAGACCGGGCAGACAATTCATGTGAACATGCCGATTGCTTCAACGTCGGGCGAAACACAGTATTTCAGCGGCGCCTACGTGGCGACATATGACGCAGATGGGCGGATCGACGGCCTGATTGGGTATTTCAAGAACTTTACGGAAATCAAGCGGGCCGAGAAGGCATTGCGCGAAAGCGAAACCACCTTGCGCGGCATTCTCGACGCCACCCAGGAATCCGTCTGGCTGTTCAGCCCCGGGGGCGTCATGCTTATGGGCAACAAGACGGCTTGGGTGCGCTTCGGGAAAGAGCCCCAAGAGGTGGTCGGAAAGCGCTTTAACGAGATCCTTTCCCCGGAATTGGCGCAGTCGCGCCTGGCACGGCTGAGTGAATGTGTCGCGTCCCGGCAGCCGGTGAATTTCGAGGATGAGCGTGCCGGCATCTTCTTCCGGCACGGTTTTTACCCGGTGTTGGACCCGGAGGGGCGCGTTGCGGCGGTGGCATGTTTCAGTCAGGACATCACCCAAAGCCGGAAGGCCGAAGAGGCGCTTCGGGAAAGCGAAGAGCGGTACCGTTCCCTGTTCAACGGGATGAGCGAGGGCTTTGCGCTGCATGAGATTGTCACGGACAAACGGGGAAGACCGATCGACTACCGGTTCATCGACGTCAATCCCGCATTTGAACGGCTCACCGGCTTGAAGCGGAAGAACATCGTCGGCAGGCTGATGCGCGAGGTGCTGCCCGACGAGGACCCGGCCTGGCTCACCGTCTGCGGCAGGGTGGCACTCGCAGGTGAGCCGGTCCACTTTGAGAACTATTCCTCCGCGCTTCAACGGTGGTACGAGGTGTTCTCCTACCGCCCGGTGCCCAGGCAGTTTGCCGTGATCTTCATGGATGTCACCGACCGCAAGGAGGCGCAAAAGGCGCTGCGCCGGTCCCATGAGGAATTGGAAAAGCGCGTGGAGGAACGGACGGCCGAAGTGCGCCAGGCGTCCGAGTATTCCCGAAGCCTGATCGAGGCCAGCCTCGACCCGCTCGCGACCATCGGCACGGACGGTGCCATCACCGACGTGAACGAGGCGATGGAGCGCATGACGGGCCTTCCGAGGGCCCAACTGATCGGCAGCGAATTCGCCCGGTACTTCACGGAGCCGGACAAGGCGAGAGAGGGCTTCGAGCGCGTATTGAAGAATGGCACGGTGACGGACTACCCGCTCACCGGCCGCCATTGTTCGGGCAGCACGACCGATGTGCTTTACAACGCCGCCGTGTACCGCAACGCGGCGGGCAGGGTGCAGGGTGTTTTCGCCGCGGCCCGCGACATCACCCAGCGCAAGCGGGCCGAAGAGGCGCTGCGCGCCAGCGAAATGCGCCTCTCCGAGGCGCAGCGCATTGCCCATTTGGGCGGCTGGGAATGGGACCTGCGGTCCGGCGACCTCCGCTGGTCCGAGGAGGTGTTCCGCATATGCGGCGTCAGCCCGCGCCATGGGGCACCGACTTTTGCTGAATTCCTCGCCTCGATTTTCGCCGAGGACAGGAAACTGGTGGAGCAGACGGCGCTGCGCTCGGTCGCGGACAAGGAGCCGTTTAACCTGGAGTACCGCGTCGTCCGGTCCGGCGGCGAAGTCCGGCATGTCCATGCCCAGGCGGAGATCATTCTCAACGGAAACGGCATGCCGGTGCGCATGGTCGGGACCCTCATGGACATCACCGAACGCGTCCGCGCCGAAGAGGAGGCCCGGGTGCGCCAGCAGCAGTTGATCCAGGCGGACAAAATGGTGTCGCTGGGCATCCTGGTCGCCGGAGTGGCCCACGAGATCAATAACCCGAACCACTCCATCATGTCCAATGTGACAGCGCTGGCCGACGTGTGGGAGGGCGCCCGGCCCATTCTGGACCGCTTTTACGGGGACTTCGGCGACTTCGTCCTGGGCGGCTTCGAATACTCCGAATGCCGCGACAAGCTGCCGGCCATGTACGCCAACGCGCTGAACAGCTCAAAGCGCATCGAGGTCATCGTGACCGAACTGCGGGACTTTGCCCGCCACAGCCCCAAGGAGCACATGGTCCCGGTCGACGTGAACGCCGTGGTGAATTCGGCGATCATCCTGATGACCAACATGGTCAAGAAAAGCACAGACCATTTCTCCGCCGCATACGCGCAGGAGTTGCCGCCGGTGCTGGGCAACTTCCAGCGCATAGAGCAGGTCGTGATCAACCTGGTTCAGAATGCCTGCCAGGCGCTGGCCTCAAAGGACCGCGCCGTCAGCGTGGCGACCTCCCACGACCCGGCGTCCGGGTCGGTGGTGATCGAGGTCTGCGACGAGGGCCTCGGAATACCCGAAGAGCACCTAAAGCAGTTGGGCACCCCCTTCTTCACCACCAAGCGGGGCGCGGAGGGCATGGGGCTCGGGCTTTGGATTTGCAGCAACCTTGTCCACGAGCACGGTGGCACGCTGACTTTTTCGACCCGGGAAGGCGGGGGGACACGGGCAACGCTGGCGTTGCCCGCAGACGGCCGCCTTGCCACGGACAGGACAGAAGTCCATGATGCATGAACGTATATGCAGTGATCGGCTTGTGGGGCATAGCCCCAACGCCTTTGACTCAATGGACGAAATGGACGATATGGACACCATGGACGGTATGGACGTAACCCGGTGGGCGATTCGGACCCCGTCCATATCGTCCATAGTGTCCATACCGTCCATAGTGTCCATGATCTGAAAGTCCACACGGCCGGTCCAACGGCCGTTGCTTTGGGACGACGGCGCGTGCGCGCCACAATGAAGCGCACAGAACCAAGGAGACCGGCATGACGTCAAAAAAGGACGACAAGGCGAAGGCGGCGCAAGCGCCGTGCGAGGCCAAAAGGACCGACGGCGCGCCGGAGACAGCGGAGAAACCCGCCGCCGCCACGTTCCCCATCGTGGGCATTGGCGCTTCGGCCGGGGGGCTGGCGGCCTTTGAGGCCTTCTTTTCCGGCATGCCCGCCGACACGGACCCGGGCATGGCCTTTGTCCTCGTGCAGCATCTGGCCCCGGACCACGAGAGCATCCTCACCGACCTCATCCGGCGCTACACCCGCATGGAGGTTTTCGAGGTCGAGGACGGCATGGTCGTGCAGCCCAACTGTGCCTACATCATCCCGCCTAACCGCGACATGGCCTTCCTGAACGGCGCGCTGCAACTGCTGGAACCCGCCGCGCCCCACGGCCAGCGGCTGCCCATCGACTTCTTCTTCCGTTCCCTGGCCGAGGACCAGCGCGAGCGGGCCGTCTGCATCGTGCTTTCAGGCACCGGCAGCGACGGCACCCAGGGTGTGCGGGCCGTCAAGGGCGGGGGGGGCATGGCCATGGCCCAAACCCCCGGCACCACCGAGTTTGACGGCATGCCGCGCAGCGCCATCGCCACCGGACTGGTCGACTACGAGCTGCCGCCGGCCCAGATGCCCGCCCAGCTCATCGCCTACGCCGCCCAGGCGTTCGGCAGGCCCCCGCGCTGCACAACCGCTGCGGCGTCCGGAGACCTGAACGCGCTGAAGAAAGTCTTCGTCCTGCTGCGCGGCCAGACCGGCCACGACTTTTCCCAGTACAAGCCGAGCACGATCCGCCGGCGCATCGAACGGCACATGGCCGTCCACCAGATCAAGGCCCTGGAGGAGTACGTCCGGTACTTGCAGCAGGCGCCGCCCGAGGTGGAAACGCTCTTTCGCGACCTGCTCATCGGCGTGACCAACTTCTTCCGCGACACGGAGGCTTTCCGGGCGCTTGAGGAGAAGGCCATCCCCAGGCTCCTTGCCGCCAGACCCGCCGGTGCGGGCATCCGCGTCTGGGTGCCGGGGTGCTCCACCGGGGAGGAGGCCTATTCCATCGCCATTCTGCTTGCCGAATGCCGCGAGGCCATGAAGCAGCACTGCACGGTGCAGGTCTTCGCCACCGACATCGACAGCCAGGCCATTGCCGCCGCCCGCACCGGCCTCTATCCGGCCAGCATCGCCGCCGACGTGTCGCCGGAGCGGCTGGCGCGCTTCTTCACCGCCGAACCCGGCGGCGGCGCCTACCGCATCATCAAAGGCATCCGCGACCTGCTGGTGTTTTCCGAGCATGACGTGATCAAGGACCCGCCCTTCTCCAAAGTCGACCTCGTCAGTTGCCGCAACATGCTGATCTACATGGACGGGGACCTGCAAAAAAGGATCATCCCCCTGTTCCACTACGCGCTCAATCCGTCCGGCATGCTTTTCCTGGGCACTTCCGAAACCGTGGGCGAGTTCATCCATCTGTTTGCCACGCTGGACAACAAGTCGAAGCTGTACCAGCGCAAACAGGATCCCCACGGCGCGCAGCGCGCGGCCCTGGGCCGGGTGGTCCCGCCCAATGTGGCGACTGGCGCCCCGCTCCCCCGGTCTGGCGGCAAGGCGCCCTTTCCCGCGAAACTGCCGCTGCGTGAGCTGGCAGAGCGGGCGCTGCTGGAGCAGGCCGTCCCCGCCTGCGCGCTTGTCAACGGCCGCGGTGACATTCTCTACCTGCACGGCCGCACAGGGATGTACCTGGAACCGGCCCCGGGCGAGGCCGGCATCAACAACATCGTGAAGATGGCGCGCGAGGGCTTGAGGCACGAACTGGCCACGGCCCTGCACAAGGCGGTCGGGACAAAGGAGACCGTGCGCCGCCCGGGCCTGCGCGTCAAGACCAACGGCGACTTCACCGCGGTCAACCTGACCATCCGCCCGGTGGATGCGGGCCCCGCCGTTTCGCCCGACACCCTCCTGTATCTCGTCATCCTGGAGGACGCACCGCCCCCCGACCCCGAAGCCGTGCGGCAGGCCGCCCTTCAGGACCCCGCGGCGGCGGCCGGCTCCGGCGCGGCGTCCGACGCGCGCATCATGACGCTCACGCAGGAACTGCGGGCCAAGGAGGAATACCTCCAAACCGCCAACGAGGAGTTGGAGACCTCCAACGAGGAACTCAAGTCCTCCAACGAGGAGATGCAGTCGGTCAACGAGGAACTGCAGTCCGCCAACGAGGAACTGGAAACCTCCAGGGAGGAACTCCAGTCGGTCAACGAGGAGCTGGCCACGGTCAACGCCGAACTGCAGGCCAAGGTGGTCGACCTGTCGCGGGCCAACAACGACATGAACAACCTGCGGGCCGGCACGGGCAGCGCCACCGTCATTGTGGACCATCAACTGCGCAGCCTGCGCTTCACCCCCGCCGCCACCCGAATCATCAACCTGATTCTGGGCGACGTGGGGCGGCCCGTGGGCCACATTGTCTCCAACATGGTCGGCTATGACGGACTGGCGGCCGATGTGCAGGCCGTGCTGGGCACGCTGGCCGCCAAAGAGGTGGATGTGCAGACAAAAGAGGGCGGGTGGTACACGCTGCGCATCCAGCCTTACCGCACGCTCGACAACGTGATTGAGGGTGCCGTGATCACCTTCGTGGACATCACGGGGGCGAAACGGGCCGAGCAGGCGCTGCGCAAGGCCAATGAACTGCTCCGCCTGGCCGTGGTGGTGCGTGACGCAAACGACGCCCTCACCGTGCAGGACCTGGACGGCCGCATTCTGGCATGGAACCCGGCAGCACGGAAAATGTACGGCTGGACCGAGGATGAGGCGCTGGCGATGAACGTCCGCGACCGCATTCCCGAGGACCGGAGAAGGGAAGAGGTTAAGGCCGTCTATCAACTGGCCCATTCCACCACCCTGGAGCCCTACGGCACCCAGCGCATCGCCAAGGACGGCGCGGTGATGGCGGTATGGATGACCGCCACCGCCCTGATAAACGAGGCCGGGCAGATGTACGCCGTCGCCACCACGGAGCGGGCGCGGTAATTGGGAATCAGGAATTGGGAATTAGGAATAGGGGAAGAAAGCATGAGAGAAAACGTGGTGCAGGGGAAGAGTTATGCGTTCGCTTTGCGGATTGTGAATCTGTACAGGTGGTTGTGCGAGGAGAAGAAGGAGTACGTGCTGTCGAAGCAGATTCTTCGCGCCGGCACTTCCATTGGTGCAAATGTGGAGGAGGCGGTTGCAGGCCAGACCGGCAGGGATTTCCATTCGAAAATGAGCATTGCACACAAGGAGGCCCGCGAAACCCGCTATTGGCTGCGTCTTCTCCACGACTCCAAGCTGTTGGAGGACAAGGCATACCAATCCATCCTCGCCGACTGCGAGGAACTGATGAAGATTCTCAGTTCAATCACCAAAACAATGAAGGAAAAGCTGAATGGGACGCCCTCTCGCCCCCACCCCAATCCCTAACTGCGCCTCGGCTTCTTCATGGGCCCATGCTGCCGGAGACCAACCCATATGAAACCATCCCCGCCGACTGCGAGGAAATGATGAAGATTCTCAGTTCAATCACCAAGACAATGAAAGGAAGACTCGACCAAAGGCATTCTATTCCTAATTCCCAATTCCT
>CAIXUF010000068.1 GCA_903922535.1 Candidatus Hydrogenedentota bacterium | reverse complement strand
GCCGCCGCGCTGCACGTAGTTGAGGCGATAGGCACCGGGTCTGAGTCCTTCGAAGCGGTACCGCCCGTTGCGGTCTGATATCGCCGTCTCTTCAACGCCTTGCGCTTTGTCTTGGGGGCGCAGCGTTACGGTCAAATCCGCAACAGGCGCGCCGGACTCCGCGATATAGACCCGGCCCGCAATGGAAGGGATGGAAACCGTGTTCGCCCCCACTTCGGAGTCGCCGGGAGAAGCCGGTTCTTGCGCCCGGGCCAAAGCCTGCTTTGGTTCCTCCGACCGCGTGTTGGCGGACAGCGCTTCCTTGCCGGATGGGACGGCAACGGCTGGAACCAACCTGCTGGCGGGTGTATGAACGGTCGCGGGAAAGGATCTCCAAGCCACAGCCGCGGCAAGAATGAGCAGTATCCCGCCGGCAACGAAGGCCTGTTTCAGTCCAAGGCCGCCCATCGTGATCCAACCCGCCAACCCCGCCGACGAAGACATGGCGGCACCGGACAGCGCAAGCCTGGCAAGATTCTGCGTGAGTGTCAGCGGCGCGGCCTCCGCGGACAAGTGGCCGCCCAGCAGACCGGCCAACAGCGGTACGCCCGCGACCATGCCTTGCCGGCGGAGGGTCTCGCGGATCTGGTTCACCGCCTTGGTCGTGCGGTGCGTGACCGCGGAGCGGGACAGGCCCAATTCCCGGGCAATACTCTCCTGCGTGCGGTTCTCATAGAAGTGCAGCACGACGGGCAGCCGCAGTCTGTCCGGCAGCGCCGACACGGCCGCATCGACGTGCGCGGAAATATCATCCCAGGAGACTTCCCCGGCCCGCTGTTCCGCCGCGTAGCGTGTCTCGCGGTCACGCTGCCTCGTGGCCCCCCGGAGGCGCTTGACGGCAAGATTCACCGCAACGCGGTGAAGCCATGCACCCAAATACTTCCCCGGCCCGTCGCCCTTGCGGAGCAACGCCTCAAAGCATTCCTGCGCGACATCCTCCGCCTCGGCCGGGTTGCCGAGGATGCGCCTGCACACGGAGAAGACCATGGGCGCGTGGCGGTCGGCCAGTTCCTTGAAGGCGACGGCATCGTTTTGGCGCGTCCATTGCAGCAGCAGTTCGTAATCGGTGGCGCTCATGGCAGTCTCTCCAGCGAATGTTCCTGCCTGTATATCCCCGTCATTCGCTGAATGGTGAAAAACGACCCTACAAGCCCCGGCGGTTGTGCTGGACTGCGGCATCTTTGGCGGAGGGCTTGTTTATCGGACCATGGACCATATGGACGGGATGGACAGTATGGACTGAATGGACCAGCAGCGGTTTCGATTATTCATTCCCTATCTTCTCCCTCTGGACAAACTCAATCAGCTTGTCTCGGAAGAATGCGTGCCTATCCCTGCCGGTAGACCACCTTGCCGTCGCAGATCGTGCATTTTACCCGGCCGGTGAGGGTTTGGCCGATATAGGGGGAGTTGGCGCTCTTGGAGCCGAAGTCTTCCTTGCTCACGGTCCACTGCTCGCTGGGATCGAAGAGGCAAAGGTCGGCCGCGCCGCCGACTTTGATCTCCCCCACATTCAGGCTGCACACGCGCGACCCGCCGATGGTCATGAGTTCCAGCGCCTTCTCCAGCGTGATGTGGCCGGGTTTCACGAGATGCGTGATGGTCAACGCCAGCGAGGTCTCCAGACCGATGATGCCGAAGGGGGCCATCTGGAACTCGATGTTCTTGTCGGTCCAGGTGTGGGGGGCGTGGTCGGTGGCGATGTTGTCGAGCGTGCCGTCGCGAAAGCCCTCGATGACGGCCTCAATATCGCCGCGGCTGCGCAGCGGCGGAAACATCTTGGCGTTGGTATCAAAGACGCCGACGGCCTCGTCGGTGAGGCTCCAGTAGTGCGGGGCCGACTCGGCGGTGACGCGCGCGCCGCGGCGCTTGGCCTGGCGCACTATCTCGACGCCGCCCGCGGTGGAGATGTGCTGGATGTGGATGTGCGCGCCGGCCAGTTCGGCCAGGCGGATGTTGCGGTCGATGCGGATGTCCTCCGCCTCGCGCGGAATGCCGGGAATGCCCAGGCGCGTGGACACGGCGCCCTCGTGCATGGCGCCGCCCTCGCTCAGTTCCTCGTCCTGGCAGTGGGCCAGATAGGGCAGGCCGACCATGTTCGCATATTCGAGCACGCGACGCATGACGGCGCTGTTGCGGATATCGTGGCCGTCGTCGGTGACCGCGACCGCGCCCGCTTCGCGCAATTCGGCCATTTCGGTCAATTCCTCGCCCTTCATGGCTTTGGTGGCGCAGGCCGCGGGGCGCACCTTGATGCAGGCCGTCTCGCGGGCGCGGCGCGTGACCAGTTCCACCAGGCCCGCGTTGTCGATGGGCGGGTTGGTGTTGGCCATGGTCACGACGGTGGTCACGCCGCCGCGCGCGGCGGCGCGGCTGCCCGTGGCGATGGTCTCCTTGGATTCAAAGCCGGGCTCGCGGAAATGAACCTGGATGTCGACCAGGCCGGGGCAGACGACCAGCCCGGCGGCGTCGATAGTCTCGTCGCCTTTCAGGCCGTGGCCGATTTCGCGCACCAGCCCCTCGGCGACGAGCACATCCATCGGCCCCGACACGCCGGAGGCCGGGTCTATCAGGTGTCCGTTAATGATGGCAAGCGTCATGACGCGGCTCCTGTATGTTAAGCCGAGGTTCGGCGTCAAAGGCAGATCTCGTACCGCAGGCGTCTTGCCTGCCTTGTGGGTTTGACCACGGCCCGACGCAAAGGAAGAACAAGGCAGGCGAGACGCCTGCGGTACGAAGGCCGGTCAAACGCTTCAGGGTCAACGGGTCTGTCCCTGTTCTTTCCGCTGAGGGTGTCATTGCATGGTGCGGCCCGCGCCGCTGTTGGCCAGCAGGTGCATGACGGCCATGCGCACCGCAACGCCGTTGGTCACTTGCTGGAGGATCACGCTGCGCGGCCCGTCGGCAACCTCGGTGGACAGCTCCAAATCGCGATTGATCGGGCCGGGATGCATGACAATGGCATGGTCGGGCGCATACCGCAGCGAATCGGCGTCGATGCGGAACAGCTTTATGTACTCACGCAGGCTGGGGAACAGCGCCTTGGCCTGGCGTTCGAGCTGGATACGCAGTGAATAGACCACGTCGGTATCCCCCAGCGCGTCCTTGAGACTCGTGGTCAGGCGCACGCCCATGGAGGCAAAGTCGCGCGACACCAGCGTGGCCGGACCGCACAGGGTCACCCGCGCGCCCAGTTTGTTCAGCGCGTGGATGTTGCTGCGGGCGACGCGGCTGTGCTCGACATCGCCGATGATGGCGACGCGCAGCCCGTCCAGTGTGGCGTCCGGGTTGCCGGTGCGGCGGCGCAGGTTCTCGCGCATGGTGAACGCATCGAGCAGCGCCTGGGTGGGATGCTCATGGCGGCCGTCGCCCGCGTTGATGATGTGCGACGAGTGGCCCGAGAGCAGGTGCGGCGCGCCCGCACAACCGTGGCGGATGACAATGATGTCGGCGCGCATGGCCTCGATGTTGGCCAGCGTGTCGTGCAGCGTCTCGCCCTTCACGGAACTGGACGACGACGCGGCAATGGCCAGCGTGTCGGCGCTGAGCCGCTTGGCGGCCAGTTCAAAGGAGCTGCGCGTGCGCG
>CAIXUF010000067.1 GCA_903922535.1 Candidatus Hydrogenedentota bacterium | reverse complement strand
GCCGGTCTACACGTTCGCGTGCAACGTCTCGGGCAATGACAAGAAGTACGTGGCGCCCTCCGAGTTCAAGCCGTTTCTGGACACGCGGGTCGGGTATAACCCGGCCAATGGCCGTCTCTCGCTGGCTGTCGACACGCTGGAGGCGCCGATCCCCGCCGGAACGAAGGCTGCGGGCGCGGCCTACCGGGTCAGCCAGGGCGACAAGACCGTCGCCGAAGGCAAACTGCGCTATCTCGTCAACCAATGGTATGACGACCTGGTGGAGTTGGGCACGCTGAAACCGGGCAAGTACGATGTGGCGTTCAGCCTGGTGGATGCGGGCGGCAAGGAACTGGCGAATGCCAAGGGCGGGTTCGAGAAGAAGGACGAGGCGAAAGAGTTCGCCTCGTGGTGGAACAACAAGATCGGTGACACGGAAAAGCTGCTCAAGCCATTCGAGGCGTTGAAAGTGACGGAAAATGGAAAAGAGTCAAGCGTCGAGATTGCCTGCACCCGCCGCGTGTATGAGCTGGGAACGCTGGGGTTGCCCGTGCAGATTCAGGCCAACGGCGGACCGGTGCTCACCGCCCCCGCGCGTATCGTGCTGAAGATCGGCGGCAAGGAATACTCCGTGCCGGCCGGCCAGGCGGTGAAAGTCACCGGGAAGAAGGACTGGCGCGTTGACTTCGAGTGTCCGTCCGTGTCCGTCGGTGGCGTCACCTTCTCCAGCAAAGGCTGGATGGAGCAGGACGGCCTGGTCGAGTTGGCGTTGACGTATGCGCCGGAGGTGTCAGGTGTCAGGGTTCAGGGTTCAGGAGAGAAGGCCGAAAAGGGCGCCAGCGTCGAGATCGAGGAACTCCGCATCGAATGGCCGGTGGACGATTCCCTGGGCCTGCACATGGCCTGCATGGGGCAGGGCGGAAACTACTCCGCCCGCACCATCGGCGTCGTTCCACAGGGAAAAGGCGCGGTCTGGAACACGATGAAGGACATGGGCGTTGTCGGCTCGGGGCGGCGCGTGGGTAATTTCGTGGGCAATCTCTGGCTGGGCACCGAGTACCGCGGCCTGTTCTGGTGCGCCGATTCCGATTTCGGCTGGGAGCCGGACGCGCGCGTCGCCGCGCATGCGCTCGTGAGGGTTGAAGGTTCAGGGTTGAAGGTGGAAGGCAAAAACTCTTCCCCCCAACCGTCCACCCTCCACCCTCAACCTCCCACCGTCCTCATGGTGAACAACCTCATCGGCAGCGCCGAGGGCAAGAAACCGTTCAAACTCGACGCGCCGCGCACCGTGCGCTTCGGGTACAACGCCTCGCCGTTCCGGAACCTGGCCGACGGCTGGCGCCTGAACCAACTCGCCGCCTGCGGCAGCTTCTGCGGCGGCAAGTACAAGGTGGACTGGGACACCAAGCAGGAGTGGTTCACCGTTCTCTCGCCGCCATTCGCCCAGACGAGCCGTTGGCCTGAATACTATGCGTACTGCAAGGACTGTTCCGACAAACTGACCTACCAGGGGTATAACTCGCATGTCGAACCCCGCGCAGGCTCTTCCGCCTACTACGACGCTTTCCCTCGCCGGGTACTCTATACGTGTAACGAGACCGCTCTGCGCGGGTACGGGGTGAAAACCATCGAGACTCCCAGCCTCTATGAGGTGTTCGGCGGCGACTGGCTCGTGGGTGAAAAGGAAACGTTGTCCAAGAGCTATCGCGATTACATGATCTACCTTATGAACCGCCAGGTGCGGGAAGGCGGCTGCCGGCACTTCTACTTCGACATCTCGTTCGGCGAACAACTGTTCAGCGCCCTGGCGGCCGGGTTCGGCTACCGTCTCCCCGATGGGAGCATCCAGCCGGAATCCAGCGACACGAACCTGCGCGAGTGGTACAAGCGCGTCTTTGCCATGATGCAGGAGAACGACCTCTACCCCGGCGGCGTCAGCGGCCACGCCACGCACAGCTTTTCGCTGAAGATGCTCCCGTTCACCGACTGCATCCTCGACTCCGAATACCCGATGAAGGATTCGATCGATGTGTACACGAGCGACGCCATGATCGCGCTCTCCTGCCCGCACACCTTTGGCGTCAATGTGCAACATCACCAGAACTTCATGAATCCGACCTGGCCGACGATGCACGACGCGGTGGGGGTTTTTACCACCACGGACGCGGGAATCGACAGATCGGCGTTCTGGCGGTGGGGCATCGGCCGCAAGGACATACAGTTCATTCCCTACTGGCGCAACCAGGCGGTGGTCAAGGAGCTCACGCCGGGACTTATCGCCAGCATCTGGAAACGGCCCGTTCGACAGGCTCAGGGCGGGCCGTCCTCGGCGATGATCGCGATCATGAATTACGGCCCCGACGCCGAGGGCAAGGAGCCGACCCGCGCCGTCAAGCTGACGCTCGACCTCAAGGCGCTGGGAGTGCCGGCGGGGGCGACAGGGGAACGATTGCGCATCCGGCAGCTCTACAACAACCCGATCGAGAAGAAATACCTCGGGCACTTGAAATGGGTTCAGGAGGCCAGGGCGGCCAAAAAGTTGACCCAGGACCTGTTGCCCCCGATCGAACCGAAACTGGATGCCGCAAACGGCACGGTCACCGGCTTCGATGTGAATTACCATGATGTCAAGTTCCTGGCCATTGACTGGGAGAATCAGCCGGTTGACGAGGCGCCATGGAAGGAACTGGCCGCCGACGCGAAGGTCCGCGGCAACGTGCTCGAGTGGGGTATCAACGGCGCTGTTCGAATGGCCGAGGCCGACGTGGCGAAGTGGATCAAACCCGACCATGCGGCGGTGCAGGTGCAGGCCTGGAAGCGCGTTGGCGACGAAGGCGGCCGCGGCAACAGCGTGCTGCTGCGCGTGACCAAGACGGGCGACCAGCCGGCGGCCGGCACGATCAAGCTCGACCTGAAGGGGCTGGACGTGAACGTGCGCAAAATCTGGGCGGAATTCACCGCCGCCGTGCCGATGGACGGGCAGCGGGTCGAGCATCGCGAAAGCGCCGCGCAGCCACGGGGTCAGGGTCTTGCCTACAACGCCTATACGGGCGAACTGTACTACGATCTGCCGAAGGGCCAGACCCGGGTGTTCAGTATTGACCGGTACTAAGCGATCGAGAATAATCGAGTGAGTGTAGTCCTGCCGTAAGGAGAGTTTCACCACGAAGATCACGAAGAATAACTGCTCCGGCCTCCGGCCGGCATGAATTTCACTTCGTGCTCTTCGTACTACTACCTGTCAAAACCGTGTTTTTCCTGCAAGTTGTTTGAACAGGAGGCAACAGAGAAAACAGAGCACGCGAGGACCCCGTTCTCTCTGTTGCCTCCTGTTCAAATCCGATTGGGTTGCGGGCTGACGCCAGCGCTGGGTCCTTCGTGGTGAAGAACGCTCGTGCGGTGGGTCTGCCGGGCGAACAGCAGAACACCGAACAAGGAACTCCGAATGTCGAAGGCGCTGGCGCTTGTGCCTACAGATGTTCCAGCAGCAGCGCCTGACTCGCGAGCGGGAGGGCGCGGAGGTCGGGGATGTCGAAGCGGTTGCCGTCGACGTCCGTCAGGATGTAGCGGTTGGGCTGCGGGCGCAGGAGGCTTTCTCGCAGGTTGCGGATGCTGAAGTGGCAGAGGCCGCGGTCCGTCTCGACCTGGCATTCGAGGATCTCGAAGCGCTCGCGGAGCCAGATCACGCGCTGCACCACGGGCAGCACGTAGCGCCGCCGGATCTCGTCCATCGCAATGACGCGGCTGGCCGGGTCGAGCTGCGACGGCTCGGTCACCAGGCCGACCTCCTCGTTCTTCTCGGTGCGGATGCTGAAGAAGCGCTCCGGGTCGGAGAGCGGAAACGCGCGGTAGACGGAGACGTTCGGGACGGGTGCGGCGCCGTCCACGCACACGTCGACCCGCGCGCCCGCGCGCGTCAGCCGCACCTTGGCAGGGTCGAGATAGCGCAGCCCCGAGGTCTCGGTGACCGTAGGGGCCTGCGCCGTGTCGGCAGGAGCGGTGGTGGCGGGGGCGTCGGACATGGAAGAAACATACAGTATCCAAGCAAGGCGCGCCAAGGGGGGAAGAGCGAGAACGGCAGAATGTCGAACCAGGAATGACGAATTGCGAAGGAAGACCCTGTAGCCCGGCCTCTTGCCTTCAGGATTGGACATTCCTGGTTCGACATTCTGCCGTTCGCCTCGCCTCGCCGGCGCCAGAGAACATCCACCACGAAGAGCACGAAGAACACGAAGTAACTCTGTAGAGCCCCATCCCGCTGGTGTCACGGCGCATGAACCCGGAAGAACAGGGCCTTGTTGGTGGTGGTTGGCGCGATGAAACGATAGATGGACCCATCGCCCACGAAGTTCGTGCAGGACAGCCAGTTGGTGGCTGCAAGGTCCGTCTTCTGCTGAATCGTATAACCCTGGTTGGCAGCCGTGGGGAATCGCAAACTGAAGTTGCCGGGTGTGGCATTCGTGGTTTGAATCTCGATGCCTTTTCCGTCGCTGCCTGCGGCATAGATC
>CAIXUF010000066.1 GCA_903922535.1 Candidatus Hydrogenedentota bacterium | reverse complement strand
CCATCGCAACGCCGATACCGTAAGCGGCATTGAACGCCTGCTGCCAGGTGCTGTAGTTGGCGGCAGTGGAGCCATACCAAGCAACGACCTGCACCAGAGCGGAACCGCCGTAGGCAACAGTCGGAAGGATGCGGGTAGTGGTGCTACCGACGGACGCATACCCGACTTGTTTAGAAACCGCACCAGCAGTGGCGGTTCCGAAGTTGACCCATGTCAGGGTTGTCGTCGCAGAGTTATAGAGATCCGCCAAGTTACCGAGCACTTGACTTCCATCGGTTTTGACCGATGTTCCAACTCCGCCTGCCAAGGCAGCACCGATCATCTCGATGCGTCCCTGTGTGCCACTGATCTTAGTGCCACCGACTTGGTCAACATAGACCGGGGAATTGAAGGTACTGAACCCGTTTCCCGTGATGGTGTCGGCTGAGGCGTTATACGTCGTAAACTGGACCTGCCCCTGGCCAAAGACCGCGGCCGAGACTGCGGCAAGTGCTGCCGTGATGATTGCTTTTTTCATTTGTTTTGCTTGTTTTGGTGCTGCTGCTTGTTGCTTGGGATTTTGAGCCTTAACTCAAATTTTCATCACTGAACCGTGAAGCTCCGAACCCATTTCACAGGCTGCGAGGCTTTGATGAAGAAGCTCTGTCCAACGGTGACGCTCGGCGCGGCATCCCAGTTATCAGCACCAACCGTCGGGCCACCGCCATAGTAGGTGTTGAAGTTGTAGCCCGAACCATTCCAAGTCAGCATCTGATCATTGGCGGTCAGGTTGGTGAAACCCAGGTCATAGTCGATCTGACCAGCCTGTGGGACAACCGATGCGAGCAGCGTCAACCCAGCAACACAAGGATTGGTCGTGCTACCCTGAACCACGTTACCAACGAACGTAACCACAATGTTCGTGCTATAAGGATTCTTGAAGAAGAAACCAGTCCCAGGAGCCGTGGTCTGCGTGTCGTTGTCCCAACTGTTCCCAGCTCCGAAGTCGCCGTAGAACGTATTGAAGTCGAAGCCGCTACCATTCCAGGTCAGCAACTGGACGTTCGGAGGCAACGTAGCCAAATTGAACGTGTCGTCGACGGTGTTGGTGCCGTTGTCCAACTGGTTACCGAACATCGTCAGGCCGGGGGCCATGGTGACGTTGATGTAGCCAACGACGTTGGCGGAGTAGACCTGGGCCGAGGCGGCCGCGAGACCTGCCGCAAGAACGGCAGCCGACAGTGCTAATGTTTTTGTTGTTCTCATTTTTGTTTTTGTTGTTTCCGTGTGTGCCGCAACTTTTGCACAGCCGCAAATCCGGGTCAACCCTTTTTTTGAAAATATTTTGAACGGCTGGCTTGGCACCGGCCCCCCCGCCCGCCCGCCGGCCGAGCGCGCACCTTCCCAGCAGGCCAATGTGTCGCCAATCAAAGGCTTGGGGAGCGCGCGCGTCTCGCGTGCCGTGCCCGGCGTCGCGCCGGGCACTGCGCCGCACCGGGTGTCCTCGGAGTCGTGGCACCCCGGGGCACCCGCGGGTCCGCCACCCAGGCCCGAGGGGCCGATGTCCCTCAGCCCGGCACCGCCTTGGGGATGCGGCCAAACAACCCGCCCCGCCTGCAGAGCCGGGTTAACCGCCCGCGCTCCGTCCCTCATCTCCGAGTCGCTTTGGGCATCCCGTTATGCACGGTCGCGGGGGATGCCGGCCGATGGAAAAGGCCGCCGACGGGCGCACGCCAGGGTGGTCTCCCCCGCGGTCCCGGTCCTATCCTGCCCTTTCAGGGCAGCCTGGTGTTCGGGGGACCCGGTTCCCTGCCCGCTGGGCCGGGCTGAGGAAGCGCGCGCCCTTGGCGCTCCCGCAGGCACCACCCCAAGCGCGATCCACAGCGCCTGCCGGCTTCGCCCCCGCGGCACCCGCCACGCGCTCGCCCGCCACTCGTGGTTGCACCCGAGGACGGCCGCACTCCGCCGGGTGGCGGCTTACGGCTTGAGCGCTTTGACGACCTCGGCGCCTTTCATGGAAATCGTCACGATGCCCGGGGCGTCGAGGGGCAGGGCGGGCAGATCGACGGAGCGGATCTGGCTGTTCTCATGGGTCCGGAAGTAGAAGCGTTTGGTGCGCAGATCGATGACGCTGGTCCAGAGGGTAT
>CAIXUF010000065.1 GCA_903922535.1 Candidatus Hydrogenedentota bacterium | reverse complement strand
GTGGTCTGTGGAGCGATCATCCACGAAGAGGATCTCGGTGCCCCGCCCCATCTCCGGAATGCGCTCCACGAGCCCGGCGATGTTGTGTTCCTCGTCCTTGCAGGGCACGCATACGCTGACAGAGACGTCTTCCAGGACACCACGCGGCATTTCGGGGCGCAGCACGGTGTAATAGAGGCCGCACAGGTATTTCACACCCGGCACCAGCGGCGCATAACGGTTAATCGGGTCACTGATTGCGGCCGGACCCACCGGAACAAGCACATCATAGCCTTCCCGGACTTTTTCAAATCCGGCCAGGTCGGCCAGATTGCCCAAGTCGAACTTGGTCAGCCAGTTTTGCTGGGGAAAGCGGGGCCAGAGCCCAGCAAGGACCCCGAGTGTTATAGCGGGGCCGAGCAGGTAGTTGTGCACCAGCAACATCACGCGGGTGTCCGGTGTGCACAGCGGACGAATGCTTTTGAACAGCGCCAGGATGTCCGGGATTTCGGTGACTGCATTGACGACGAGTATGGTGTCAAAGGTTCGGTTGAGCGTGTGGACATCGAGCGCCGACATGCACCTGAATTCAAGATTTGGATGCGTGCCGTGCGGATGAAGGTCACGCGCCTGCTCCACCATCTGTTCCGAACAGTCAATTCCCAGACCGTACCGGGGCTGCATCGCGGCAAGGTTCTGACCGAGTCCGCAGCCGATTTCGAGCACCTCGCCGGGTTCCGGAAAGACGTGCCGCAGGATTCTTGCCTTGCGCCCGTAGTAATACCGGTACCGTTCAAGACTACGGCGGTACGCCGGTGCCTGGCGGTCGTATGCCCCGCGCACCTGCGTCTGGACCGACTCAAGATACTCCACCCGTTTGTTGGTTGTCTTAAGCAGCGTTTCAGCCCTTCTTTGACGCGCTATTTCTCCGGATAGGTGTCCGGAATGATGCTTACGCCCGTGGTGAACACGAGGGGAAGCGGGAAATCGCCGTTGGGAAATTCCATTTCAAAGAAGAAGCCCGTCCAGCCCTTTTCCGCCTGTTTCACGTCGGAGACATAGACCCCTGCGTCGGAAAGCGGCACCGGGCTGCTTTCGTACTTGGGTCCCAGGCTTTCGAGACGAAAATCGCGGGCGTTGGGGTTGACGGCCTTCCAGAACTGCACCTTGGTCGGCTTGGTTTCGCAGCGGACGGTAAGGGTGCCGTCGCCGGCCCTGTTCCAGGAAAACTTTGGGCGGGGCGTTCCGGCCAGCAACGCATGGTAGAAACTGGCGAGGCGGAAATAGGCGTCCGCGTTGAGACCATGGTCGGTGTTGGGGAAATAGCAGAGGAATTTCTCCTCTTTGAGCCCGTCGAAGTAGAACCTCCATGAATCGGACGGGAAATACTGGTCGCCTGCCGAGTTGAGGATGTATTTGGGCATGGTCAGACGATCTCGGTACGAGTAGGGATCGACCACACTCAGGAGTTTCGTCATCTCCGGGGTGTGGATACGGTCAACTATCTTCTTGTCGACGTAGTCTTTTACGGAGGGAGCCCAGAAGCCATAGCTTTTGAAATGGTTTTCGAGCGCGGGCACAAAGTTGAGCACGTCAATTACGGCGGGGCCGATTCCGATGACCCGCTTGTCCACGGCGGCGACGGTCCATGTGGTCCAGCCGCGCTTGGAGCCGCCCGCGACGAAGAAGCCGTCCGTCTTGGGGTATTCCTTCTGCACCATGTCCATGGCGCGCACGACGGCCTTGGTCATGGGCAGGCGGGCCAGCCAGAGCGGATCGCCGCCCTTGAGGTACTTGTCCCAGCCGAAGGTGATCATGGCGTCCTCCTTGCGGCCCTCCTCCTTGTACTGCGGGTCGTCCTCATCGGGGAACTTGAGCGGTTGGTTGGGAATCTGCTTAATCTCGACGACCATGGACTTGGTCACCGTCGCGATTTTCTGCATGGGCCCGGCGTCGGCGCTGGGCTTGTCGTCCTTTCGGTTGTCCCCGCCGCCGATGAACATCATGGCCTTGGTGTACTGCAAGTCCTTGGGGATCGTGACCAGAACCGTGTGCTCCCAAAGGGGACGGTCCACCTTGGAGGCGTCCAGCCATGTCTGCGAAACCATATGGTACACGTAGGTGGTGGAATCGGGCTTTTCGCCCTTGTTGACCAGTTCATACTTGAAGGCCGGATCGGGCGCGGCCACGTAGTCGTCGAGCGGTGTGGCCAGGGCCCTGGCCGTGAGCATCGCGGACAGGGTAAAGACCGCGAAGAATATAGCTGCCGCGGCCCGGCGCTTCTGGGCATGACGAAAAAAGAGTTCCTTATTCAAGCAATAAACTCCTTATTGTAAACAACGACAATCAGAGGGCTGTCAGCAGACGGCCGGTGTGTTACGCGCCATGTTTCTGCCGCCATGCTTCATAGAGTAACACAGCGGCGGCGGCGGCGACATTCAGCGACGCGATGGTGCCGGACATGGGAATACGGACCCGGCTGTCACAACCGGACAGGAGTTCCGGTCGCACACCACGCCCCTCATTGCCCAGGATCAGGGCGGTGGGCGCGCGGAAGTCGCACTCCGTGCAAACGTCGCCGCCCTTTTCGTCGGCGGCAACAATATGCGTGCCCGAGGCGCGCAGTATATCCAGCAGCGCCGGCAAATCTTCTGACTCGGCGATGGGCACTCGGTTGACGGCGCCGGCGGAGGCCCGGGCCACGAGACTGTTCACGCCCGCCTGGGAGGTGGTGCCCACAAAGATGCCGCGCGCGCCCATGGCCTCGGCGGAGCGCACGATGGCACCGAAATTGAAGGTGTCCTGGATCGCGTCGAGCACCAGCCACAGGGCGGGTGTGCCGTCATCGCGCTCCCCCTCTTCACCGCCGCGCACGGCTTCCTCGACGGAGGCATAGGGGAAGGGTCCCATCCGCGCGAGAAAGCCTTGGTGCTCGTCGACATGGCCCAGTTCGCGCAACCGTTCGGGTGTCTCCACCGCGACCTCGGCCCCCTGCGCTTCCGCCAGGGATCGCATGTGCTGGATTAGGTCGGCGGGCAGCGTGTCCGCCAGATACAACTCCATGAGGGGCCAGCGGCCCGCCTCGATCACTTCAGTCACCGGATGGCGGCCCCAGAGCCAACTGCGCTGGTGTCCCGCCAGGAACCGGCCCTGTTTCTTGCGCTTCGATTTGGACATGCTGTCTTGTCCTTGTTCCTTTTCAGCCTGCGGCCGTCATGGCCCGCATGATTGACTCCGCCACACGCACACCGTCCACGGCGGCGCTTATGATGCCTCCGGCGTAGCCCGCGCCCTCGCCGGCAGGGTAGAGCCCGCGGAGCGTCTCGCTTTCGCAGGTGTCGGTGCGCAGGATGCGCACGGGCGATGAACTGCGCGTTTCCACACCGGTCAACACCGCGTCGGGCAGGGCAAATCCCGCGAGTTTCCTGCCCAACTGCGGCAATGCCTCGCGGAAGGCGGCCATTACGTACGGGGGCAGGCATTCGGAAAGGTCGGCGGGTGTCACACCCGGCGCATAGGAGGGTTTGATGCTGCCAAAGCCGTAGGAGGCCCGGCCCGCCAGCAGATCGGCCACGGTCTGCGCCGGGGCGCGGTAGTTGCCGCCGCCCAGCGCGAAGGCCAGTTCCTCCCAGCGCCGCTGATAGGCCACGCCGGCCAGGGGATGGGTGTCACCAAAGTCTTCGGGACCGACGCCGACCAGCACGCCGCTGTTGGCATTGGGTGCGCTGCGCGCGTAGCGGCTCATGCCGTTGGTCACCACCTGGCCCGGCTCGGAACTGGCGGCGATCACCTCGCCGCCGGGGCACATGC
>CAIXUF010000064.1 GCA_903922535.1 Candidatus Hydrogenedentota bacterium | reverse complement strand
CCTGCGCGAAATGGTGCTGCGCGACCGCAACCACCCCAGCGTGGTCCTCTTTGGCCTGACCAATGAAATGGGCAACGGCGTGCTGACACAGCATTCCGCGGGCAGTCTCGGCCTGCTCCGCTCAATTGACGATTCGCGCCTGGTGCTCCAGCAGAGCGGCCGCTGGGACGGTCAATACAACGTCGGGTCCGTCTGCAATCCCGGCAGCGCGCAGTGGGAGTACATGTGGGGCGTTGAGAACGCCGACTACAAAGGCACGGCCAAGAACGGCCCCTGGGGCGGTTATTTCGAGGGTGCGGGCGACGCGCATGTGTATCCGGGAACGCCCCACACGCCCGCCATCGAGGCGGGCATCCGCAATCTGGGCAAGGACAGCAAGCCCGTGTTCCTTTCCGAATACGGCATCGGCAGCCTGATGAACGCCGTCCGCGAACTGCGCTATTACGAACAGAACCATGCGAACCCGGAATGGGACGACTACAAGTTCTTCAAGCAGACCGAGGAAAAGCTCTCCGCCGACTGGGTGCGGCTCGGTTTCGACGGTGTCTACGCGTATCCCGAGGAAATGCTGCGCGCCAGCCAGGAGATGCACTGCCGCCAGCGCACGCTCGGCTTTAACCTGATCCGGTCGAACCCGAAAATCTGCGGCTATAACCTCACCGGCCTGCTCGACCACGGCTACACCGGCGAAGGGCTATGGACCTTCTGGCGCGAATTCAAACCGGGCATCATGGACACGCTTCAGGATGGCTGGTCTCCCCTGCGCTGGTGCCTCTTCGCCGCGCCCATGAACGCCTATGCGGGCCGTCCCGTCAAGCTGGAAGCCGTGCTGGCCAATGAAGACGTGCTCACACCGGGCAGCTATCCCGCGTGGCTGCGCGTCCTTGGGCCGAACGGCGTCGCCTGGGAAAAGAAAGTCGACGTGGTCATTCCCACACCGGCAGAGGGTGAAGAAGGCCCGCTCGCCGTGCCCGTGTTGGCGGAGGAAGTCACTCTTCCCGGACCGGCCGGCCAATACACCTTCCATGCCACGCTGGAACGCGGTGGCGCGCCCATGGGCGGACGACTCACTTTTCATGTGTCCGAAGTGCCGCAGAGCATAGCGTCAACCACGGTCTCGGCAGTGGGCGTGGAACCCCGCGTGCAGGAATGGCTGAAATCACACGGCATCACCACGGCAGAGAACAGCCGAATCATTCTCGTGGGCGATGTGAAGCCCGAACAGCGCGACAGCCTGATGCAGCGCATCAACCAGGGCAGCACCGCCGTCTTCCTCAATCCGGGCGCGTTCAAGGATGGCGACAACGAGACGGCGTTGCTGCCGCTCAAGAACAAGGGACACCTCACCCACTTCTCTGACTGGCTCTACCACAAGGAATGCGTGGCGAAGAAACACACACTGTTCGCGGGCCTGCAGTCCCCCGGAATCATGGACTGGGACTACTACGGACCGATCATTTCCAGCCTGTTCTTCGAGGGACAGGACACCCCGGACGACACCGCGGCGGCGGCTTTTGCCGTGTGCCATTCCAGCCGCCCCGACGGCTACGCCGCAGGCGTCATGCTCGGCGTGTATAAAGTCGGTGCGGGCCGCATCGTGCTCAACACCTTCAACATCCTCGACAACGTGGACAAGCACCCGGCCGCGGACCAGATGCTGCTTAATCTGATTGACTACGCGGGCAAGTGACGAGAAAACGGCCATGATCCCCTCACGCAGAGAGTTCTTCGCGGCCTCCGGCAGTCTCATGGCCGCCGGACTCTGGAGCGCCGACGGCGCGGTCTGCGCCGTGCCAGCCGCTCCCACGCCAGAGTCGTGGGCCACGCGGGAACTCAAAACCGACGTGCTCGTGGCGGGCGGCGGG
>CAIXUF010000063.1 GCA_903922535.1 Candidatus Hydrogenedentota bacterium | reverse complement strand
GCATGGCCGCGCGCACTCAAAAAAAGGGAGCACCGGCACACCGTCCCACCTGCAACTTGACAGATAACATCTTCCCTGTTAGCATCCTTATTGAGGCACATGAAGAAGATAGGGCCGCCAATGGCGCCGACATTTTCCGACATTATGGAAGACATCCGGGGGCTGGACACGGAGGCGAAGCAGGAACTGCTTGATGCCGTGCGTGCTTGGATAGTCGAAGAGCGGCGGGAAACAATGCTTCGCGACGCCGCCGAAACGGAAATGGAATTGGAACGCGGTCTCGCGAAGTCTGGAACCCTACGCGATCTCAGGTCGGATCTTTGCGCCGATGATTGAGGAGTTCGTTTGGGGCAGCGCCTTCAGGCGCGCTTAATGTTTCCTCACGATTGAAGTCTTCCGTCGTGGTGTGCCCACCGGTTCTCTCTCGTCTCCGGTAATGCCGGACAGAACTACGGGCTCCCGGTCGGGGAATCTGGCAACAAGTGACAGACTTCCCCCCATGGCTTCAATGGTCTTCCGAAGCGTGGACAGGAGCAGGTCGCTGCGCCTTTCGAGTCGCGACACGCTGTCCTGCGTAATCCCAAGCGTCTTGGCCATGCGCACCTGGGTAAGTTTCCGGGCGCGGCGAAGCTCGCGCAGAGTCATTTCCTCTGCGATCAGTTGCGCGGCACGCGCTTCCACCTTTTTACGCTGCGCGGGACTTAGCGTTTTGATAATCTCGTCAATGTTTATGGGCATAGTCACTTCCTTTGCCGCGTCTGTTTCAGCCGCGCAAGATGCGCATCGAAACGATCATCGGCTTTGCGAATCAGTTCGCGGTAAAACTGTTTTTCGTTGACACCTGATTTGTCCCCAGCCACCAGCACAATTGCCTTGAGCTTTGTGTCAAATGCAAATGCCACCCGCCAAATTCCATCGGCCGCGCCAAAGCGCATTTACTTCATGTTCGCGTGGCGGGAACCGTTGAGAGTGTCCACGTGAGGCCGGTTCAACTGCGGCCCGAATCGTTTCAGAAGAAGAGCGAGGGCGAGAACTTCCGTCTGCACATCCTCGTGCAGACGGTAAAACTCGGGCTTGAACTCATCTCCCATTTCAACGGTCAAACTCATGTATAGATTATGGCATGGAAGGAATATGATGTCAAAATCATATTCTTGACCGTGAACGCAATGGTAGTCCGGTCTCTCCGACACCGGACTCGCTGGGGAAAGCGCCCCGTGCCATCTCTCAGTCCAATCCCCTGGCAGCCCCCCGGCCCTGCACATGGATTGGGCGTTTGATAAGACGCCAGTCTTGCTACCCCGTCCAGTCCGGGGCTGGAAGTCCCGGACTACTGGGCGGACTGAGCCGCGAATCCGCGCAGTTTTTCTCGAAAATCTTGACATTCCGGGGCCAAAACCGTCATGCTATATGCACGGTAACCGGCCGTATTCCCCTTTACTTTTCACACGCATCTCGGAAAAACAGGAGTGAATTGCATGCATAAGATCGTGTTGCTGCGCCACGGCCAAAGCACGTGGAATCTTGAAAACCGCTTTACGGGCTGGACCGATGTGGACCTGAGCGATCAGGGCCGCGACGAGGCAAAGCTTGCCGGCCAGGTGCTGAAGGCGGACGGGTTCGAGTTCGACCTGGTCTACACCTCGGTGCTCAAGCGCGCCATCCGGACGATGCAAATCGCGATGGACGAACTGGACCAGATGTGGGTGCCGGTCATCCGCAACTGGCGGCTGAACGAGCGGCACT
>CAIXUF010000062.1 GCA_903922535.1 Candidatus Hydrogenedentota bacterium | reverse complement strand
TCCTCGACGGTGAGCGAGAAGCGCACAAAGCCCTCGCCGTTGGCGCCGTAAGCCGCGCCCGGCGCAAGCACGACGGCGCAGGTCTCAAACACGTGGTCGCAGAAGGACGCCGAGGTGAAGCCCTTCGGCACGGGCACCCAGAGGTAGAAGGTGCCCTTGGGCGGATCGAAGGTCCAGCCGAGATCGCGCAGGCAGGAGAGCACCTTTTCACGGCGACCGCCGTAGATCTCGATCATCTTCGCCGTGACCGCGTCGCCGTTGTCCAGCGCCTCGATGCCCGCATACTGGATCGCGTTGAACACGCCGCTGTCCGTGTTGGCCTTCACCGTGGCGATGGCCTTGACGATATCCGGATTGCCGCAGGCCATGCCGATGCGCCAGCCGGTCATGTTGAACGGCTTGGACAGCGAGTTGAACTCGACGCCCACCTCTTTCGCGCCGGGCGTGTTCAGGAAGCTGAGCCGTTCCGTGCCGAAGACCATCTCGCTGTAGGGGTTGTCGTAGCAGACGGCGATGTCGAAGTACTTGGCAAATTCGACCAGTTCCGCGAGAAACACGCTGTTTGCCACCGCACCGGTCGGGTTGTTCGGGTAGTTGAGGTAGAACGCGCAGGCCTTTTGCGCCACATCCGTGGGGATGTCGGCAAACACGGGCAGAAACCCGTTTTCGGCCAGCATGGGCACGGCCACCGGCTCGCCGCCGGCGAACCAGATGCTCGGCTTGTATCCCGGATAGCCCGGGTCGGTGACCAGCACCGTGTCACCCGGATTCACCACGCCCAGGGCGAAGTGGTGGCAGCCCTCTTTCGAGCCGATGAGCGCCACGATTTCCTTCTTCGGGTCCAGTTCGACTTCATAGCGCCGCGCATACCACCGGGCCACGGCCTGGCGAAACGCCAGCATGCCCCATTCCTCGTCCTTCGGATAGCGGTGGTTCGCCGGGTCCTTCGCGGCGGTGTAGAGCGCCTCAATGACCGGGTCCGGCGTCGGCTCGACGGGATCGCCGATGGCCAGGCTGACCACATCCACGCCGCGCGCACGCGCGTCATTAATCTTGTTGCGCAAAGTCATGAACAGATAGGGCGGAATCTTGGTCAGCCGTTCGGCGGTGTGCATGCTCGAAAATCCTCGTGAAAGAATGATGGACCCAAGGGGAAAACAGGAGCGGTATTGTACTAAGCGCCGGACGGAGGGCGCAAACATACTAGGGCCTCAAGAGCGCGCGGACGCGAAAGGTCCCCCTTTGAAGGTAGGGGGGACAGGGGGATGTAGCTTTGCGATCAGGTCTATGTGCGCGGTTAACATCCCCCTAAATCCCCCTTCAAAGGGGGACTTAAGCACAACCGTTCACTAGGCTTGTTACGAAGGGTGTTTCCCTCATGGGTGCCGCCTCCACCATGTGGCGGATGCGTATCCTGTCGGAATCAAGCAGCATATTGCACGCGCGCCGTGCGCATCACTTCGTCGCGGAAATAATGGCTGAGGTCTTTCGGGGTGCGCAGGTCGGCCTTGCGGCCGATGATCGCCGACAGTTCCCGTTCCATGGCCACAACATCAAGCAGCGTGGGAAGCTGGTTTGGATCAAACTCGACCAGCACATCCACATCGCTGTCCGGGCCAAAGCGGTCCGTAAGGACGGAGCCAAACAGTGCCAGCCGCAGAATATGATGGGACTGGCAGAATGCGGCTATCCGCTCCTGGTCCATCTGAATCGGCAGGTCCATTTCAATGCTCCGTTTGAATTTACAGTTCTTTCATGAGTATAGCACGACCCCGTTTGAACGGCGCAAAGTCGGTGGCCGGGGATTGTGCATCCCAACCCGCCAAACGCGGCTATTTCCACTCGTTCAACTTGCGGATGTCTTCCCAGTAGGGGCTGTCTTTTAGGTTGGCCAAGAAACCCTTCCAGTAGCCCTTCTTTCCTGGATAGTGCGTCGGCCACACATGCTCAACCAACTCTGGCCCGTCATCACCCGCACCGCTGTAACACATCCGTTCAAGCATCTCAAAAAGTTCGTACGGCGGGATGGGCGCCCTGGAGCCCGGCGTTGACGCGTTCTCTTCCCACGCTGTTCGGACGGCCTCGGCAAGAGATGCAATGTCCTCGTGGTGCTTCTCCAACCCCGCCGTATCCAGATGAAGGCCGTCAGGCTTAATGACCGCGGTGACGTTATACGGCCGAGAATCGCCAAAGCATTGGTACCATAACTGAAATGTCACGTCGGGCAAGTCGACCAGGAGGTCTTCGCCACGCTTTCGAAGATTCAATGTGTACTGGTCGTAATCGGCGAAATTCAGCCTTGCCACCACAGTCACCGGATCGCTCAACCCAAGCAGGATATAACCCAAGCAGCAATGCGCCCCGCCGGAGTATGTTTGCACCGCCACCAGCGGCATCCCGTTCCAATCAATATTCTGCAAGAAATCCTCAGTGAAAGATGGTTTCTCCTCTTGTCTCAAATAGACAAGTTTGTCGTCTGGGTATTCGCCTTTCCGAATCTCCAGGACTTTATCCATGTCATTGCCGCTCGTGTTTATTTCGCCCTTGGCCTGGTCTAGAATGCGCAGATTGAACTGTCCAACATTCCTTTTGTCCACGACCGCAGGGTAGTCTTCCAGCCGAATGCCAGGGTCAATTGCGGGAAGAACCGGCGGTATCTCTCGTTTCACGGGCCGCTCCGGGCGGGAATAATGATGCACGCCAGGCGTGCACTCAAGTGTCAGCCAGTCGCCTTCGCGGCGTAGCGGCACGACGCTCAGTTCATTGTCCTCGGCGTCGCGGGCAATGAGTGTGTCCGGCTCTCCTTCGGAGGGAGGCGAAGCCTTGAAAATTACGGTGAACGCTTTGCTGTCAGCCAGGGGCGTTATGGTGTTGTATGAAAAGAGGACCGCACCGTTGGTCCGCACGCTTCCGAAATCAATCATGCGCCGTTCAGGATTCACGCGTGCCAGATAGGGGTCGGGTTTCTCCTCGACAGGCGTCCAGTCAAACCCGGTTCCCGTGACGGTGACGGTGCCCAACCGTGCGCGGCGCTCGTTGTCACAGGTTTCCGCCATGACGCCGCGTCCCGCGCCGGGATCCCACACGCCGACGCGCAGTTCATAGCGTGTGCCGGGTGCGGCATTCTCTGGAATCTTGGCGGCGAACTGGGTGGCTGTCGGGCCGGTCCACTGCGTCGCCGGGACGGGGAACGCGTGGTCCGCCTGGAAGACAATCTTGCCCGCCTCATCCACGAAGTGGACAAAGGGGTGCCAGTTGGTGGTTGCGGGAACGATACTTTCCCAGCGCAATGCCGCTTCGACAGTCCGCCCGGAGCCTGTACTTACCGATTCCACGCGTACTCGCAACGCGGCCGTGTCCGCCGTGGGCGGGCGGGCATTATAGTAGCGGATATCGGGCGCCCCTATCTCCTGCAATTCACTCCATTCCACGATTACGCCATCGTTTCTCGTAATGCCTGCCATGGGGAAACTATGTTCCCTGACAGCTAGATATCCATACTGAGGCAGCACAAAGCCTCGGTCTTTGACCGTAACCGTCCAGTCCTGTTCACCACGGTTGATCCAGGTCTCATAGCCGTATTCGTTGGTCCAGATGATGTGCTGCTGACGCAGGTTGCCTTTCTCGAACTCAACCCGCCTCACCCGGCCTCGCCGCGAATCCCAGTTGTTCATTCCCGCAAAGAGATACGCCTTGCGCAGCACGTCCCAGCCGCCGGCCGCGTCGACCATGGGCGGGTGTCCGTCCATGACTTCGGTGCAGATGTAGTCGTCGCTGTAGATGCCGTGCAGGCGCGGGTCGAGCCCGGCGCGGTAGCGTGGGTCGTAGCCCGCGCCGTGGGCCGAGAAGCGGTCGTGATAGGCCGCGTCGAACCAGGGGACGCGCTCCGCATCGGCGCATTGGATGCGCCAGGTGAAGCCCTCGTTGGGTGGCGGGTTGGGATCGACGCGCAGGTGGTTGCACTGGCTGCCGTCGAGCCAGCCGATCAACTGGTCATGGCCGCCCTCGGAGATGGTCGGCGCGCCGTCGAGCGTGTCGCGGATGGTGGCGAAGGCCTTGCCCCAGGCGTCGCGGGAGTGGGCATGCGGTTGGTATTTGCCGTCCCAGGTCCAGGCATCGTAAGGGCCGATGGAGGACCACACATCGACAAAGTAGCCCGTGGGCGCGCAGAAGTTTTTGAGAAGGCCCAGGTTCTTCTCCATGCTTGGCCAGAATCCGTCGGTGGACCAGCGGTAGGCCTGGGCGCCCCGGCCCTCATTGAGCCAGGCCCGCACCGGTTCGCCGTTGACGGAGAAAAGCACGTTCTTGTAGGTGAAGCCGTCCGCGTCGGGATAGAGGTCGATGTAGTTGTCATGGGGTGCAAAGATGGCCCCGGCATCCTTGCAGGTGTCGGCCAGTTGTTGGAACTCCGCCTCGGTGCCGCACTCTGGAGCGGGCGGGAAGATGTCGGGCAGGCGGTAGTCATAGCCCCAGCGCTGCCAGTTGTGCCAGACCACCGCGCACTTGTAGTCGCCCACCTGTTCAAAAGTCTTCTTGAGCGCGGCGGCGGTTTCTGCATAACGGCCGCCCCACAGGTCGAGGACCAGTTTGCCGCGCAGCTTCTCCACGCCCGGCGACTTCTTGCGCGTATCGATCTTATCGGCCCAGTTGCCGACGCCGTCCCACACGTTTGCGCAAGGGATGAGCGACATGGTCTGTTCGCCGCCTGCATGGAGCGTGCAACTCTTCGTGCCACGGTTGAACTCCAGCCGTGTGGGCGGCACGTTCACGCCCTGCACCACGGCAATACCGTTGCCGAAATCGAAACCGACATAGGCCGTGGCCAGTTGGTGGCTGTCGTAACCCAGGTTGAAATCCTGCGGGTCGCGGAGCACGTTGCCCACGCCCGCATAGACATCGCGGGGCATGGTGTCGGCCGCGCCGAGAGCAACGTCCTCGATGTGCACGTCAAACCACGGCAGCGGCGCGGGGGTGTTTTCCAGGGACAGCTTCACTTGCACGCCCGAGTCGCCCGGGGCCGTGCGCCATTCCATGACCAGGTCATAGCTGTTTTCCCCGTGGCGCATCTTGTGGCGATACCGCAACCCGTTTTCGCAGGGTTCCGCGACTGCCTGGAGCAGTTCGGTCGGCCCCGCCGCATCGCCCAGGTCATCGCCCAACACGCGCACATGAAGACCCTTGAATGCCATGGGATTGTGGCCATTGCCCATCCGAATCTCGCCATCCAGCAGACCGCGCGATCCCGGTGTGACGGACACCGCATAGTTCTCGCCGTTGCAGATCAATGTCCAATTTGCGGCGGGTGCGGCGGGCGCGACAGCGGCGACCGCCGACGCGTTCACCGGAACAATCATCGGATTGCCCCAGTGCGACTCGTCGCAGGTGGTGTCGTTCTTGGGGCCGGGGTGGGACTCCAGTTGGAGCCGCACCGACTTTCCCGCCCACTTGGCCAGGTCTGCCTCGCCGTCCAGCCAGATCTTAGAATCGGTGTGCCGCTCAAAGAGGATCTCGCCAAAGGTGCCGTCGGGCGCGTCAAAGGACGCGACGCGCACACGGAACGTCACGCCGTCGCTGGCCGGTTCGCCCGTCTGCGTTTCGCGGATGGCGTTGGCGAAGGTGAGCCGGCAGGGCGTGGCGGGCAGTTGCAGTGCGAACTCGGCCAGCACCATGCCCGCGCCGCCGCGCCAGCAGGGATGCATCATGAGGGTGTCGCGCCCATCCGGATGGGCCCGCTGCGTGTTGTAATCCACTGCGGTC
Organism: Candidatus Hydrogenedentota bacterium; assembly: GCA_903922535.1. Next base: position 1,472 of record CAIXUF010000062.1, on the reverse strand, counting down.
CCAGTGACAGGGTCCGCGCCCTGCCAGCCCGTTTCGGTGGTGTGCGCCGCCGCGCCAAACACCTGCCACACCGCCCGCCGCGTCGGAAAGCGCAACAGCGCCTTGGGCGAGGCGCTGTCGATGGGCCAGGGTTTCCACGTTTCCACCTGCGCGGGCCGGGGCGGGTCGGGACGGTGCATCTCCGCGATGAGGATGGCATGGAGGCTGTCGCGGCCGACAACGGGCGTGTCGAGTTTGGCCTCGGCGTGCAACGGATACCGCGCGTTGTACGCGCTCGCCGACGGCGTGACCGTGAACTCCAAGCGCAGCGGGGTGCCTGGTTCCGCCTTGAACGGCTTTGCCTCCGCGGGGGCGGCGATCCAGTCGTCGGTGCCGTAGAGCCGCACCTGTCCCGAGACCGGGGTCGTGCCAGTGTTCTCGATCACCACGGAGGCCGCAAAGGATGCGGTCGCTGACTCGATGAGCGCCGGCGCCTCAATGCGCAGCTTCAGTGCGCCGCTTGCGTCCTCGGGCGGGTTGAACGCCAGCGCTGCAACCGGGGCAAACAGCAGGGCCGCTGCAACCGCAAGACGTGAAGAATGCCTCATCGCAGAACGCCTCCATATCCTGAACATTGAAGTTTTAAGACAAAGCAATTTGAACCACAAAGATCGCAAAGAACACAAAGAACAAGCATAGGCACGTCAAGCAAGGGACGCCAATCCGGCCTCTTGGATGCGTTCTTTGTATGGTTGATCAATCAAGCATTCTGTTTGCGGCTTCGCGGGTCCGTCCATGCGAACTTGCGAATCTCGAACTTGTAGGAGCCGAAGTTAATCAGCAGGCCATGCTCCATTTGCGCCGATTTCAGGTAACCCGAAATTTGCGCTTCGTGCTCCGGCAAAAGGGCCTTGACGGCCTTCAGTTCGATAATCAGCATGTCCTCAATGAGCAGGTCGGCGAAATAGTCTCCGATCAGGGTTCCGTCTTCATCATAGACCTTGATCGGGCACTGCTGTTCAACGCGCAGACCGGCTTTCCGCGCCCGGTGTGCCAGGGCGTTCTCATAGACCTTTTCCATGTGTCCGTGGGCGTGATACTCATGAATGTCGTAGGAAATCTGCCGAATCAGGTCGCATAACACTTTAATGTCCATGGTGTACTTCCTCCGATGTTGTGTGTTGCGATTTGAACCGCAAAGAGCACAAAGAACACAAAGAGAGAATGGCTTTCCGCCCCCTGTCTTTCTTTGCGATCTTTGTGTTCTTTGCGGTTAGTCTCTTCCTATTCTCCGGCCTTCTTGTATGCCAGCACCAGTGCCTCCGGCCGTTCGTTCAGGTGCACAGGGATGCCTGTCTTCATCAAGTCTGCGCCGGTGAAGGTGGAGACGGCATTTGTGGTCACGTCCGTGATCGCGTATTGCGCGGCCGGATCAAGTCCGTGGAGCGGCAGCGCGGCGCCGGTGAAGATGCTGTCGGCGCGGCGGAAGACCT
>CAIXUF010000061.1 GCA_903922535.1 Candidatus Hydrogenedentota bacterium | reverse complement strand
GCGCGCAGTTCGCGGCGGGCTGCCAGGTCATTGGCCATGGCGCGATTGGCCGCGCGCACTTCCGGCCGCCGCCAGTTCCCGGCGTTCTTGGCAGGTTGGGCATAAGCCAGCGCGCCGATCGTCCCAGCCACCAGGCTGCCGCTGGCTTGTTCCCGCCGCGTGATCACTGCCCGGCGCCGCTGAATAAGGCTTCCGTTGTTCATGGCTTTTCTCTCCTCTCTGCGCTCTCCGCGCCTCTGCGCGCGCATCCCCCCGATGGAAGATTTTCGCGCCGAGGCGCAGAGAGCGCAGAGTGAGGAGGGCGTTGTTCATGGGGGTTGTGGAAACGTCTCGCGTTCCGTCGGTGCGTACCAGCGCAGCTTCAGCGTTTGGAACATTTCTTCCTCCGTGGCCGCCGCCAGGCAGACTGCCTCGCGCCCCGTGCGCGGACAGCGGCCGAATAGACCGAAGATCGGATTCCAGTGCATCCCCAGGCGCTTGGCCTTGGCCGCCAGCCACACGTTGAAATGCACACTGCCCGTGCGATTCAGCAGCACGGATCCCCAGTTGCCGGGGCGCTTTTCCAGCAGATCCGGCACGGGACCCGAGGTGAAGAAGATGTCCAGTTGCAGCCCGCTCTTCAGGCGCACGCTCATCAGGTCGTCGCCTTCGCGGATCATCTGCGTGTGCTGCAGCACCCGAAACCGGAACGGGCGGGCCTGGTTAGGCTTGAGCATCACCACCATGTCGATGTCGTTGCACTGCGGGCGCTGGCGACGGATGCTGCCGGCGATCTCGATGCGTTCGCAGAACGGGGCCAGTTGTTCCTGCACCCGTGTGGCAATCTTGGTAATGGGCCCCAGGTCCATACGTCACATGCGCCAGCCCACGACGCCATACAGCCGTTCCCACTCGTCCTGCGTAAGCGGCGTGACGCTCAGCACCGCGCAGTAGTTGGGTTTCAAGCGCACCGTCCGTCGCGCGACGCTTTCGGAACCGCGGTATCGGTAGTGGTGAACCGTATTCAGGTCACTGCCCGGGATATAGAGCATGCGGTCGCAGCACTCGATCTTGATTGCATGCCCGTAGGGTTTGGTGGCTTCACTCATTATTTTGCCTCCTCATTATTTTGCCGCCGTTTTTGCCACTGGTTTTGCCACTGGTTTTGCCGCATACACGGCCGGCCGATTATCCTGCCCGCCCCGCCGCAGACGGCGGATCCGGCCTTGGGTGCAGAGGTGGCTGGCCAGCGCGCTGATGCTGCCCACGCTGGACTTGCCCAGTTGTTGCTGCGCCTGGCGCGGTGTCCACTGGCCGGGCAAGGCCATCAACGCGGCACTCAAGGATCCGTAATCGCTGCGGCCCGGCGTCCAGAGGTAGGCGCGGCCCACGGGCTGGCCCGTAGTGGGATCCGTCAGCACGTCCGTCGTTTCGTCAAGCTGGAGGGTGCGCATAGCCGGTCCTTAGTCCTTGGTCCTCGGTCCTTGGTCCACCAAGCGCTGGATCCGCTCCGCGCACACGCCGGCGGCGATCCGGGGGATGTCGACCCGATGCTGCAGGTGGGCGGTGCCCAGGATGCGC
>CAIXUF010000060.1 GCA_903922535.1 Candidatus Hydrogenedentota bacterium | reverse complement strand
CAGGTGAACGGCATGCCCGTGCAGGACCCGGCGCAGATCATGAGCATGGCCCCGCAGTTCAAGGATGTCAAGACCTTTAACGTGCAGGTGATGCGCAACGGGCAGCCCGTCACGCTTACCATCAACATTCCCTGAACGGTCTGAAAAGCGCCATGCAGCCTCTTCAACGGCGGCGGTCGCATTTGCGCCCGCCGCCGTTTCCATGACACAATAGGACGCCAACCGGAGCTTTGTTGGCACAGCCGCTTTGGCGGCTTTTTCTTTTTGCGAAAGGGTCAGCGTCATGAGTCAGCACGAAATCCAGGACAAAGAATCGTTTTTGTACCGGTTGCGCCATTCTCTGGCGCACCTGCTCGCCGAGGCGGTGCTTGAAATGCGGCCGACCGCGAAGCTGGCCTTCGGCCCGCCCGTCGAGAACGGGTTCTACTACGATTTTGATTTCGGCGACACTCCGCTGGGCGAGGCGGACCTGCCGGAAATCGAAAAGCGGATGGATCTGATCACCCGCAAGAACGCCCCTTTTGAACGGGCCATCAAGTCCCTCGACGAGGCTTTGGCCTGGTTCGACGAGCGGGGCGAGGTCTACAAGGCCGAGTACGCGCGCGAACTGGTGGAATCGGGCAAGGCCGCCGACGGCACCCTGTCCTTCTACACGAGCGGTTCATTCACCGACATGTGCGAGGGTCCGCACCTGGACCGCCTGGGCGAGGTGCCCAAAGGCTGTTTCAAGCTGGACCGCATTTCGGGCAGCTACTGGCGCGGCGACGAGTCGCGGCCCATGCTGACGCGCATTTACGGGATCGCCTTTGAGTCGAAGGACGCGCTGAAGGAGTACATCGCCCTGCGCAAGCTGGCCATGGAGCGCGACCACCGCAAGCTTGGCGAGGAACTGGACCTGTTCATTCAGGACAACGATATCGGCGTCGGCCTGCCGCTGTGGATGCCCAACGGCACCGTCTTGCGCGACGAACTGGAGCAGTGGGCGCGCGAGGTCGAGTTTGAACTGGGCTACCAGCGCGTCTCCACGCCGGTCATCACGCGCGCGCAGTTGTACCACCGCTCGGGCCATCTGCCCTACTACGCCGACAGCATGTTCCCGCCCATGAAGCTCGACGAGAACGACGAGTACTACCTGCGGCCGATGAACTGCCCGCACCACCACAAGGTCTATGCGGCGCGCCTGCGCAGCTACCGCGATCTGCCGCTGCGCCTGGCCGAATACGGCAACTGTTTCCGCTATGAGAAGCACGGGTCGCTGTCGGGGCTGCTGCGCGTGCGCGCCATGTGCATGAATGACGCCCACATCTACTGCCCGTCGGAGCAGGTGGAGGACGAGTTCCGCGCCGTTATCGGCATGTACGGCCGCTACTACAACCACCTGCGCCTGGGCAACTTCCGCGTGCGCCTGTCGCTGCATGATCCCAAAAGCGACAAGTTCGTCGAGCGCTACGACGAGTGGGAGCATTCGGAGAATGTCGTGCGCGGGGTGCTCCAGAACATCGGCATAGATTACAATGAGGAAAAGGGCGAGGCGGCCTTCTATGGCCCCAAGGTAGACATCCAGGTGAAGAACCTGATGGGCCGCGAGGAGACCGTGTCCACCTGCCAGCTCGACTTTATCATGGCCGACCGCTTCGACCTGACCTATGTGGACGCCAAGGGCGAGCGCAAGCGGCCCTTCATCCTGCACCGCGCCCCGCTGAGCACGCACGAGCGCATGATCTCCTTCCTCATCGAGCTGTACGGCGGGGCGTTCCCCACGTGGATGGCCCCGACGCAGGTCCGCATCATCCTCGTCAACACCGAGTTCGAGTCCTACGGGCGCGAACTGGTCGGCAAGATGCGCGCGAAATATCTGCGCGCCGACATCGACATGAGCGAGGAAAGTTTCAACAAGAAGATCCGCAACGCCGTCACGCAGAAGATCCCCAACATCTGGGTCATCGGCGCCAAGGAGCGCGAAGACCGGTCCGTCACCTGGCGGCGCTACAGCGTCAAGGAACAGGTCACCGTTCCCTTTGATCGGGCGCTGGACATGCTCCTTGCCATGCGCGAGAACCGGTCCATGGACAACTTCGGCGACGTCGCGCTGCCGGAGTGAGCCGTAAAGGACCGCGTTCGGGGGATGCCCTGCACACCGGGCGCGTTATTGTCCAACCTTGAAACGGCTGGCTGTCTGGCAGGCCATGACAAATTTCAGGTCATGGACGCTATGGACGTGATGGACGTAATGGACTTTATGGACGTGGCCCGGTGGGTGATTCGAAGGCGTGTCCATCCCGTCCATTCAGTCCATATCGTCCATATCGTCCATGGACGCAAGCGCTTTGTATGACACCCGCGCGCCAACCGCCGCTTCCGGGTTCACGCGTGACGCGTGACTTCACGCGCAAGCTCCGGTCCAACACGATGTCCTTGCCGCGCTCAACCGACGGTGATGCGGTAAACCTTCGCAGTGCGTTGGGCCATGTGCTCCGGTGTGAATTCCGCCTCCCACCGTGCCCGGGCGATCGACCCCATTTCATTCCGCGCCTTCGGATTGCGCAGCAAGTCCAACGCCATCACCAGCCCGGACAGCGTATCCGACCCGGCCGGGTCGGGCAGGAGCACACCGGTTTCGCGGTCCACCACGATCTCGGGCACGCCGCCAACGTTGGTTGCGATGACCGGGCGGCCGTGGGCCGCAGCCTCCAGCAGCACCATGGGGAACGCCTCCGAGCGCGACGGCAGCGCGACCACATCGGCGGCAAGGTACCAGGGTGTCATGTCCGCCTGTGTTCCGGCGAACAACGCATCAAGGCCATGCCGCCGCGCCAGCGCCTCCAGCGCCCCGCGCGCGGGGCCATCACCAACGGCCACGCAACGCCATTCGCGCCGCTGCGCGCAGGCTTCCAGCAGCAGGTCCAGTCCTTTGCCTTCAACGATGCGTCCCGCAAACAGCACCACCGGTCCCCCGCCGGGAATGCCCAACGACGCGCGGAGCGCGGTCTTGTCAGCGGAAAGCGCGGCGGCATCGGGGCCGGGCACGCCGTTGTGCACCAGGCTGATTTTCGTGGCGGTGACACCGCGTGCCAGCAGGTCCTTCCTGACCTGTTCCGAGCAGGCGATGATTGCCCGCGCACGGCGCATGCAGCGCAGTTCGAGCGCCTGCCAGGCCCGGACGGTCATGGGTGCCTGCGTGCCGACCAATCCGTGGCAGGTGACCACCAGCGGCAGGCGCCGCAGCGCGGCCGCGGCCAGCAGCGTGGCCCGGTAGTTGTGCGTGTGCACCACGTCGATGCGCTGGCTGTGGGCCAGCATGCGCAGGCAGTTCATAACGCCGACATCAAAGCGGCCGCGCATGGTCACGTTGATGACCTCAATCCCGCGCGCGGCGGCAAGGTCAAACAAGGTGCGGTCCGGACCGCGTCCCGACAGGCAGGCCAGCACGGGCGTAATGCCCTCCTGCCGCCGCAATTCCTCCACCAGCGCCAGCAGATGGGAAGTAATGCCGCCGAAATAGGGGCTTTCGGCCAGCAAGAGCACCCGAAGCGCCGCCGTGCATGGTTTGGAAACTTCCATGGCGAAACGATACCCGTGCAGGGGGGATGCACGCAAACACCAGCAACAACACCAGAAATGCGGCAGGACGTCGGGTCCACCCGTGGTGCCATGCAGATGCGGCATCTTGCTGTATTTCTCGTATGTGCGCAGTGGCAACGGCAAAGGAATTGCCTCCATGGGGATGTATTCAGTACGATGAACCGGATTTCTTTTCGACGGAGGTAATTGTCATGACTGAGACCCTTGAACAACTGGAAGCGCTGCTGGACGACTTCAACCCCGACACGCGGCGGCAGGCGCTGGTGGCGCTGCTGGAACGGGCGAAGACGGGGCAGGTGAAACTGCCGCCCCGGGGCGGGGCGTTCAACATGCACTGCCATTCGTTCTTTTCGTTTAACGGCTACGGGTATTCCCCGACCGGGCTGGTGTGGCGCGGGCTGAAACAGGGGCTCATGGCCATGGGCCTGGTGGATTTCGACGCGCTGGACGGGGTGGCTGAGTTTCAGGAGGCCTGCCGGCTTTCCTGCATGCCCTGCGGTGCCGGGCTGGAAACGCGGGTGTTTGTGCCCGAGTTCGCGGATCGCGAGATCAATTCGCCCGGCGAGCCTGGCATCAGCTACCACATGGGCATGGGCTTCGTGCCCGGCACCGTCTCCGAGCCGGCGGTTGCCACCCGCCTGCTTGAACAGGCGCGGGCACGCAATGAGCGCATCGTGGAGCGGGTGAACCCGCTGCTTGACGAGATTGCGCTGGACTATGCGGCGGATGTGCTGCCGCTGACGCCCGCGGGCAACGCCACGGAGCGCCATGTGTGCGCGGCCTATTACGCCAAGGCGGAAGAGGCCTATCCGGACCGGGATCGGCGCGCGGACTTCTGGGCGTCGAAGCTGGGCATGGACGCCGAGACGGTGAAGAAGAACCTGGACGACGCGCCCGCCTTCCAGGGCGTGATTCGCGCAAAGACGATGAAGAAGGGCGGCGTGGGCTACATTGAGGCGAAGGGCGAGGATTTCCCCACCGCAGATCAGGTGAACCGTTTTTCGCTTGCCAATGGCGCGATTCCCGTGTTCGCGCTGCTCGACGGCACCTCGTCGGGCGAGCAGTGCATGGGTGAACTGCTCGACGTGATGCAGGCGGGGGGCGTGGCGGCGGTGAACATCATCCCGGACCGGAACTGGAACATTAAGGACCCCGAGGTGAAGCGGGTGAAGGTGGCCAAGCTGTACGACTTTGTCGAAAGGGCCAAGGCGCGCGATTTGCCGATTTTCGTGGGCACCGAGATGAACGCGCACGGGCAGCGCTTTGTGGACGACTTCGCCGCGCCCGAGATGGCCCCGCTGCACGGGGTGTTCACGGCGGGAGCGTGGCTGCTGCACGCGCACACGCTGTTGCAGTCGCGGGCGGGCATGGGTTACCTGAGCCCGTGGGCGGTCCACAATTTTGCCGCCAAGGCGGAGAAGAATGCCTTTTACGAGGCGTTTGGCCGGGCCGCCGCCGTGGCGCCGCCGGGTGCGCTGGGCCAGATCGGTCCCGATCTCAATCCGGCGGAGGCGCTCCGCGCCGTGGCGGAGTAGACTGTGGCCGCGGATGCCTGTGGTATGATTGTAGCGAGGCGGAAAACGGTGTGAATGGCGGTCTTGAACAGGCGTGAAGGCATGTTCCGGGTGAAGGGCACCCGGCAAGAGAAGGAGGGCGACTAATGGACAGGAAGTGGTTGTTGGCGCTGGCTTGCGTGCTGATGGGCGTCATAACGGTGTCGGGGTGCAAACCGGTGCCGCCGCCGCCGCCGCCGCCCGCGGGTCCCGTCGGGCCGCAGAGCAAGCAGGAGGTCTTGGCGCTGGTCCTGCCCGCGCTTGCGCCGATAGAGGCGGTGCTGGCCCAGCCGGCAGGCAAGGGCGGTCTGTCCGAGGCGGCCCGGTCTTCCGTGATGATGCAGTTGCGCGACGCGGTGTCCCAATACGGCAACCAGCCTTTTGGCCGCGAGGCCCTTCGTGACGTGGGCTACAGGATTGCCGACATGGGCAAGCAGGCCAGCACGCAGGAAAGATGGCGCGTGGCGCTTGCCTGCGTGGACGCGTTCGACATTCTCCAGATGGAAAGCATGTCCGTGTCGCGGCTGGGGGAGCGGGCGAAGACCATGATGGACCAACCCACGATCCGTGTGCGCGGCTTCCTTGAGGACAAGGAAAAGGGCGACCTCTACGTGTTCCTGGAACTGGTCAACCGCAAGACCATGGAAGTGCAAAAGGTGCAGGCCCGGGAGGGCGAGGAGGTTGGCGGCATCCGGCTGCTCAAGGTCATCGGACGCAACCAGAAGGTGCGGGTCGAGTACATCAAGATTCCGGGTTTGATCTTTGACGTGGATTTCGAGCCAAACAACAGGTAGAGCGGCGGAGGGTGCGCCGAAACAGCAGCCAAAGAAAGTCGGGAGAAAGACGCGGTACGGCGCCCGGTACTCCTCTTTTTGGGGCGGGGCGGCCGACTTTTGGGCGTGAAGATCCTTGAAGCGTGAATGCGGGGGTCGGATGACAGCGCGAAGATTCCGGAAGTTTTTTTCGGGGGGACTGTCACTTTTTGCTTCCGCGGTGGTCTATACCCATACTGTTGCGCGGATTTTTGCGCGAATGCAGAGATTTGGAATGTGCCCTCAACCACAACGACGAAAGGAAACCTCCATGAAGAAGTACGCGATCCTGACGGTCATGCCCATCCTTGCCCTGCTGCTGGTGACAGGGTGCTTTGGCGGCCAGAAGGGGCCATCGGACGAAGAGCAGGTCATGCAACAGACGAAGTCGCTTACGGCCGATCTCCTGGCCGTCAAGGCCGACACCAT
>CAIXUF010000059.1 GCA_903922535.1 Candidatus Hydrogenedentota bacterium | reverse complement strand
TCCGCTTTGCTCCGAAATACGCACTTCGCCGACTGACCCGCTTTGCGGGGCCGGGATTGGCCTTGTTTGCCGGACATTTCTACTTGAAGGTTTCCTCAAAGAACACTTGGTTGGGTCGTATATTCCCTTTGCCCTCCTCCGTGTTGATGGCATGGCGAATACACGACCTTGACTAACCTGTGAGGCGTGATGTGGTTGTGAGAATTAGCGGGACACGCAAGTGCGACTTTATTAGTCTTCCCGCGCATGAAGACCAAACCTCGTCTGCCGTCGGAGAAAGAACAGGAACTTGTCGACACCGTAAGAGTGCGGCCGCTACGGGCTGCAGAGCGAGCGCGTTGCATGCGGCTGTTGACGCGGTATCACTATCTGGGGGCGCTGCAGCCGGTGGGCGAGCAAGTGATGTATGTGGCCGTCGGTCCCAACGGGGGCTGGCGCGCGTTGCTGGTATTTTGCGCGGCGGCCAATCATCTGCGCCATCGGGATCAATGGATTGGCTGGAGCAACGAACAGCGGCGGCGGCGCTTGGCCTTGGTGGCGAACAATGCACGTTTTCTGATTCTGCCGGGGTACGCGGTGCCGAACATGGCTACGCGTGTGCTGCGGCTGACGTTGGACCGCGTGTCGGCTGACTGGCTTGCGCGCTACCAGCACCCGCTGGCCGTCGTGGAGACCTTTGTTGATCCGGATCGGTTTCAGGGCACGGCGTACAAAGCGGGGGGCTGGGTCGAGTTGGGGATGACCCGCGGTTGCGGTCGGGTCGGTCGGGACTACTACGTGCGGCACAACAAGCCGAAACGCCTGTTCGTGCGCGAGGTCTGTCGCAATGCGCGCCGGGGCTTGCAGGCCGAGCATCTGAAGCCGGCGTGGGCGCCGGTCGAGGAAAAGGTTGCACCGCGCTGTACGCATAAGGCCAAGGAGATTCGCAGTCTGGTCGAACATCTCAAGACGGTCCCCGAGTTTCGGACCCGCATTCAGTCGTATCCGGTGTGGAGTCTGCTGGCGATTGTCGCGTTGGCCTATCTGTGCGGGGCGCCACGCGGCCAGAAGGATCTGGCGAAGTTCGCCCGGCAGATGAGCCGGGGCCAGCGGCGTGCCTTGGGCATCCGCCGCAACCGACGGCGCGAGTATCCCGCCCCCAGTCAGCCCACGTTCTGCCGTCTACTCAAGAGCGTGAATGCCCGACAGGTCGAAGCGGCCATCCTGGCCTTCCAACAGCAGGTGCGCGGCCCGGACCCCAAAGGGGACATGGTGGCCATTGACGGGAAGGCCGCCAAGCGTAGCGGCGGCGAGATGCTCCTGAACGCGGTGACGGTGCCCAGTCTCTATTATCTGGGCAGTGAACCGGTGCCGGTGGACAAGACCAATGAGATTCCGGTGGCGCGGGCGTTGTTCGAGCGCTTGGATCTGGAGGACCGGCTGGTCGGCCTCGACGCGTTGCATACCCAAACGGCAACCGCCTGTGCCCTCGTACAGCAAACCGGCGCCGACTATATGCTGACGGTCAAGGATAACCAAAAGGGGATCCGACGAACGTTACGCACACGTTTCGCCGCCGCGCCGGCGGATTTTTCCCCCTCAGCCGATCACCGCGACGATGGCCTGGACCGACGAGGTGAACAAGGGCCGGCGGGAACGCCGACAGATTCATACGCAGTCGGCCACTCCTGAGCAGCTCTGCTTCCCGCATGTCGAGCAGATCGCCAAACTCTATCGGCATATCGGCAAACACAAACCCGAAACGGTGCACCTGCTGACCAGTCGGCCGCCGCAGCGCTTGAACGCGACCCAATGGCTTCAGGCTACGCGCGAGTACTGGGGCGTCGAGGGTGGCTTACATCAACGCCTCGACGCTTCCCTCAACGAGGATCAGTGCCGCGTGCGCGACCGCAACGCCGTTTGGGTCCTGGGCATGTTCCGCCGCCTGGCCGTCAGTCTCTTTGCCGAGTGGCGTTCCCGCGACGCGAAACGCAAGCGCGCCACCATGACCGATCTCCAATCCCATATGGGTGCCGAACACGCAGCCCCCGCAATGCGTTTCATCACAGCACGTTACCCCGCATTCAGGACCCGATCGTGAATAAGCCATGGTCTCCCATGGCATGTCTCCCTTTTGTTGTTGGCCGCCCCCTCAAACTTGCCCAATGGCACAATGCAGAGTCCACAACGAACAACAGCCGGGCACCTGAATGCACCGCCAGACCAACGGATAGGTATTCCGGATGATGATCTTGAACTGATAGACCTTGGTGAACGGCTTGCGGCAGCGGTAGGAGCTGATGTTCCGAGCGCTCATGTGTGGAATCTACTCCCGCCAATGGACGAACGCAAGCTGCTTGGCCAGCCCTGGCTCATGAACGGGCCTGCGGTGTCTGTCGCATACCAGGAAGCTCCCCAGCAACGTCCCGGCGATTTGAGGGGCGGTTGATTGTCGCCTCTGCTACAGTTCGTCCAGGCGCTGCCAAGGAAAGGACTGTAATGAACAAACTCTGGGTTGGTCTCATCG